>NZ_JAJDML010000001.1:0-173287 GCF_020594215.1 Blautia sp. DFI.1.216 | reverse complement strand
TCATAGTTTTATAAATACTTACGATTTCTGCTTTTTGCTAAAGTTAATGACATTGGGTATTTTAGTGCTTTATTATCTTTCATACTGTTAAGCTCCTTTCATATTGCAAGTGAAACCGTTTTATACTATACTTCAATTAATTTCAGGCAGTATATTATTTTATTGGAGGACAAGTGCATGAAAAGAATTAAAGTATTAGGCAGTGTGTTAAAACGGACTCGCGCAGATAAAATTATCATTGGTTTTATTGTGTTTATTTTTGCTATTGCAGCAGTGATCCAGCTGGTTGAACCGGATATTAACCGATACGGAGATGCACTGTGGTATTGCTATGCGGTGATCTCCACTGCCGGATTTGGCGATGTAGTTGCGGTTACTTTCATTGGAAAAATGTGTTCCGTTCTTCTGACGATCTATTCGCTTTTTGTAGTTGCCATTGCCACCGGGGTAGTAGTCAATTTCTACACCCAGATGGTGGAATTGCAGCGAAAAGAGACACTTGCCATGTTTATGGATCAGCTGGAAAGACTTCCTGAGCTTTCCAGAGAAGAGCTGGAGAATATTTCCAGAAAAGTGCGCCAGTTTCGGTAGCTGTGGATCTTACTGATTTTTGGAAGAAAGTTCTTCTTCCTGCTTGCTGCGTACCTGCGGGATCAGAGAAGCTGCCAGCTTTCCTTTTCCGCGGTTTCGCAGATACAGAATACCGATGATAGAAAATACGACTGCGCCGATAAAGTTTACGATCAAATCTTTCATGGTATCAACAATACCAATATCAAGATAGCCTCCCAGATTCCAGGTCTCGCCGTTAACGGCCAGGGACTGAACATCTACATGGATCGGAACATTTGCACCGGTAGGATTCAGCTTCACAGAGTTGATGGCCGGTACGATCCAGTCCTTCTGCATATCCATTCCAAAAAACCAGTCCATGCTGAATTCAAAGAATTCCCACATAACACCAACAGTCATTGAAAAACAGAATGCAAAAAAAGCTACAAAATACGGTGACATTTTAATGGAAAACCTGTCGCTGCGGTTAAAAAGATCAATCAGTGCAAATCCGATGGCAGCCATCAGAAAACCGTTAGTAGTATGTAAAATGGTATCCCAGATAGGGATTTTTACATAAAAGGCATTGATTTCGCCAAGAATTTCTGCTGAAAAGATAAAGATCAGAATCACTGTTTCCAGTCCCGGTGGTATTGTGACGTTCAGTTTCCTGTCCAGAAACTGGGGAACCATAAAAAGGATCAATGTCAAGATTCCCAGAAACATATTGTGGTAATTTCCCAGGAAAAACTGACGTACAACAGATAAGATTACCAGGGCGGTAAGTACCATCTGAATCTTTGTTCTGTTCTTTTTCAAACCTGAATTAGCTTTCATTTTTCTTTTCCTCCTTCCTTATTTTATATCCTTATCCTCACTGTTTGTATTTTAACATAAGTGCATCAAAACAACAAGAATTATAGGATAATAAGCTGTTTCTGGGACTCGTGGCAGAATTTTCTGCCGGTTTTCAGACACAGAAGTTTTTCATATAAATTGGAAGAAAAAACAGTTTCAGATAAAATCTGATTACCTTCACTGTCCAAAAGATTTTGGGCGTCCGCAAGCTTGGTGATAAGAGGAATTTGGCTGTGCTGCTTGATCTGGCTTAGCAGTTCACTGCTTTCCCTGCGGAAACCAAGAACCCTGGCAAAGGGAATCTGAGTGGGTGCAGTGTGGATATTTAATATAATATGAAGCAATGCCCTCTGTATCCTTGTCTGAGTCAATTCTCTGGTTTTTAAAACAGATACAGATTGGGAAAAGGACAACAGAAGATTCTGCTGATTTATGATTCGCCGGGCGAGATCCTCGGAAACATCCATATAGGAAGAAAGGCTTTCTACATTTTCTTTCATAAGGCAGTAAGAAAGAATAGAGTCCAGAGAATTTTCTGTGAGAAATTCACCGGAGTCCAGCGCCTTTTTGAAAACGTAAAAAGCATCTGGTGGAATCTGGGATGATAATATATTGGCAGTTTTGGTATCCGGATTCCTGACTGGATTATTTATGTCTGAGCTTGCCTCTGAATGGCCATCTCCTGGATTCTGAATAAGACTGCGTATAGCAGTTGCAGATGCAAAGAAATCAGTAGATGACTGTAAATCAGGGGAGGAGCTTGCTGAATCTCCTTCAGGGACAGTGGTTTCATGATAACCCATTCCTTCCCTGCGGATGGTAACAGGGCGGATCTGGCTGTTCAGGCGGAGAAGTGCCTTGCAGTATTCGATCCCCAGAATATTATTCGGTGTATTCAGGATCTGTGTAACTTCATTTAACAGAGGAGTAAGTACCCCGTCAAAATCGTCACCACTGAAGTTGCGCGGATTTTTAAAATATTCTGTCAATGCCTGGCTTCTGGCAGCCGGAAAAGTCAGCCCTTCGCTTAAAAAGCTTTTCAACAGTTTCTTATATTCTTCAGGTTCTTCTACAAGGATCTCAGCCAGTTCTTTCAGTGCACTGATCTCCCCTGACTCACTTCCAAAGCAGAGCATATCAACAACACCAAGGCTGTCTAACAGGGAAACACCGCCCATTGCGAAGGCTTCCGCACTTGCAGTAGAGACAGATACCGGCATTTCAAGCACAAGGTCAGCGCCGCATCGCAGAGCCATTTCTGCACGTGCGTGTTTGGAGATGAGAGCAGGAGTGCCGCGCTGCACATAATCTCCGCTCATGGCAACGATAACGTAGTCTGCTTTTAGCTTTTCTTTTGTATACCGGATCTGATATTCATGTCCTTTGTGAAAAGGATTATATTCTGCAATAATTCCTGCTGTTTTCATAAATTTACACAGATGCTCCTTTCTGAAATTCTGTAGAGTTCTCTCTTTTTTACCATATTGCATCTTAAAAAATACTTTTTTATGTCATATTCTACCATTCAGATGCTTGAAATACAAGGCTTCAGGAGGTATAATGAAGACAGCGCAGAAAACAGATTACTGTTCACTGTATATATTCGGTGAATGGTAATGACATCTGGTATACAGATATTGTGATATCAGAACTGCTATATGAAAGGAGCCATTTTAATCATGGGATTTATTGACACACTCAAAGAGAGAGCAAAAGCAAACGTAAAAACAATCGTACTTCCGGAGACAGAAGATAAGAGAACTCTGGCAGCTACAGAGAAAATCTTAAAAGAAGGAATTGCAAAGGTTATCCTTGTTGGTAACGAAGAAGCTGTTAAAAAGAGTGCAGCTGAAGACGGATATGACATTTCCGGCGCACAGATCGTAGATCCTGCTACATCAGAGAAAACACAGGGATACATTGACAAGTTAGTAGAATTAAGACAGAAAAAAGGCATGACACCGGATCAGGCTAAAGAGATTCTTCTTAACCAGTATCTGTACTATGGTGTAATGATGGTAAAAATGGGCGATGCAGACGGTATGGTATCCGGTGCATGTCACTCTACAGCTGATACATTAAGACCATGTCTTCAGATCCTGAAAACAAAACCAGGTACAAAACTTGTATCCGCATTCTTCTTAATGGTAGTTCCGAACTGCGAATATGGCGCAAACGGCGCATTTGTATTTGCTGATTCCGGTCTGAACCAGAACCCGACTTCAGAAGAGCTTGCAGCAATCGCAGCATCTTCTGCAGAATCCTTCGAACTTCTTGTTCAGGAGAAACCAATCGTTGCAATGCTTTCACACTCCACTAAAGGCAGTGCAAAACATGCTGACGTAGATAAAGTAGTAGAAGCTACAAAGATTGCAAAAGAGCAGAACCCGGAACTTGCACTTGACGGAGAATTCCAGCTTGATGCAGCTATCGTTCCAAGCGTAGGCGCTTCTAAAGCTCCTGGAAGCGAAGTAGCTGGTAAAGCTAACGTACTTGTATTCCCAGACCTTGATGCAGGTAACATCGGATACAAACTTGTACAGCGTCTTGCAAAAGCAGAAGCTTACGGACCTGTAACCCAGGGTATCGCTAAACCTGTAAATGACCTGTCCCGTGGATGCTCTGCAGACGATATCGTTGGTGTGGTAGCTATCACAGCAGTACAGTGCCAGGCTGACGACAACAAATAAGATTTCAGTCAGACCGTAAAACGGACTGAGAATTATTTCATTGACTACATAATGTTAAAGGCATCGGAGGAGATATTTCTGATTCTGATGCCTTTGATATCATTACTCATATTTCCCTGGAAATGATGAGAATAATATTATAATATGAAAGGAAAAGCTGACAGAAATATTCGAAGACTTGTGTCAGGATTATGGACAGTATTCGAAATTTGCTGCCGGCAGAATATGAAAATGAACGTATTAGTAATCAACTGTGGAAGTTCATCCCTTAAATATCAGCTGATCAACTCTGATTCAGAAGCAGTTCTTGCAAAAGGTCTCTGCGAGAGAATTGGTATCGATGGAAGATTAGTATATCAGAAAACAGGCTGTGACAAAGAGATCACAGAAGCTGCAATGCCTACACATAAAGAAGCAATCCAGATGGTACTGGATGCCCTCACAAATGATAAAACAGGCGCAATCGGAAGCCTGAAAGAAGTAAATGCTGTTGGACATCGTGTTGTACATGGTGGTGAGAAATTTGCCAAATCTGTAGTGATCACAGATGAAGTAATCTCAGCAGTAGAAGAATGCAATGACCTTGCACCACTTCATAACCCTGCAAACCTGATCGGTATCCGTGTATGCTCCGAGCTTATGCCGGGTGTACCTCAGGTAGCAGTATTCGATACAGCTTTCCATCAGACAATGCCTGCAAAAGCATATCTCTATGGTCTTCCGATCGAATATTACAAGAACTACAAAGTAAGAAGATATGGCTTCCACGGAACATCCCACAGCTTCGTTTCCAAACGTGCTGTTGAATTCCTTGGTCTTGACAAAGACAACTCCAAAGTTATCGTCTGCCACCTTGGAAACGGTTCTTCCATCAGTGCTGTAGTAAACGGACAGTGTGTAGACACAACAATGGGTCTTACTCCACTTGAAGGTGTTGTTATGGGAACACGTTCCGGTAACATCGACCCGGCTATCATGGAATTCATCGCTAAGAAAGAAAACCTTGATATCGCAGGTATGATGAACGTTCTTAATAAGAAATCCGGTCTTCTTGGATTATCCGGCGGATTATCCAGTGACTTCCGTGACCTGAACGATGCAGCTCAGAGCGGAAACGAAGATGCAGCTAACGCAATCGACGTTCTCTGCTATGGTATCGCTAAATTCGTTGGCGGATATGTTGCAGCTATGAACGGTGTAGATGCCATCGTATTTACAGCAGGTATCGGCGAGAATGCTATTCCTGTACGTGAGAAAGTTGTAAGCTATCTTGGATACCTTGGAGTTACACTTGACAAAGAAGCTAACGGAGTTCGCGGAGAAGAGATCGTTATCTCTACACCGGATTCCAAAGTTAAAGTTGCTGTAATTCCTACAAACGAAGAACTTGCAATCTGCAGAGAGACAGTAGCTCTGGTTTAATTTTCACAGATAATAAAGTGTCTGTTTTGTGTCCAAACGAGAGAAATATAACTGGATAAAAGTTATATTTATATAGAAGGGAAGGGTGCATCTGTCAGGAGCACCCTTCTTTGTGCCCGTAAGGCATGTGGAAATTACCTGATAATAATGCCGCCGGATGATGAAATAGGGTTAAGCGGATATTCGCAACCTCCGCAGGGTGCTTACTTGATTCGGTTAAAATACTTCGTAAAGGAATATTACTTGACAAAATGTGAAATTTTTCTAATTTATCGTTGACAAAAGCAGAGGCGGTATGTATAATAAAACAAGTGTGGATAGGAGAAAAGTATGCAGATACATTTATCAGATATTTCATCCAGTGAAGGAATGCGTATTCAGAAGACTGCAGAGTTTGGAATGGATACGATCACCTTTCAGTCAGGAAGCTTTCCGGTACTTGCAAAAGAACCCATAGAGCTTACGATCACGAATACAGGTGACAGAAATCTTGAGATCAGAGGAACAGGTAAGATTACCGTAGGTATTCCCTGTGACAGATGTCTGGAAGAGGTTTCAACAGAGATTCCTTTGGAGATTGAGCGAAAACTTGATATGAAGCTTACGGATGAAGACCGTGTGAATGATCTGGACGAAAGTTCTTATCTCACAGGTATGGACCTGGATGTGGACCAGCTGGTCTATCTTGAGGTACTGATGAGCTGGCCTTTGAAGGTTTTATGTAGAGAAGACTGCAAAGGAATCTGTAGCCAGTGCGGGAAAAACCTCAATGACGGTCCCTGTGGATGCGTCGAGGAACCTAAGGATCCCCGTATGGCAGCTATCAGTGATATATTTAGTAAATTTAAGGAGGTGTAACATAATGTCCATCTGTCCGAAGAATAAATCTTCCAAAGCAAGACGCGATAAGAGAAGAGCAAACTGGAAAATGAGCGCTCCGAACCTTGTAAAATGCAGCAAATGTGGCGAACTGATGATGCCGCACAGAGTATGCAAAGCTTGCGGAAGCTACAACAAAAAGGAAATCATTAAAGTTGAAGACTAATTTTTAATGGTTGCAAAGTATGGCAGGTTCTCCCGTTTGGGATGCCTGCTTTTTTGTGTATTATTTTATGGATGAGGAAAAAGTAATGAATGAGAAGGAGAAGGTAAATCAGATCACAGAAGGTGTAATCTGGAAACAGCTGCTGTTATTTTTCTTTCCTATTGTATTTGGAACATTTTTTCAGCAGATTTATAATACGGCAGATACTATTGTTGTCGGCCGTTTCGTAGGAAAACAGGCACTTGCTGCAGTTGGAGGTTCTGCCAGTCAGATCGCCAATCTGATCGTTGGCTTTTTTGTAGGGCTTTCCTCAGGGGCGGCAGTTGTGATCTCGCAGTTTTATGGGGCAAAAGATAAGAAGAATCTGAGTAAGGCACTGCATACAGCATTTGCATTCTCCATTGCAGCGGGAATTGTTCTTACTGTAGTGGGGATTTTTCTGACCAGACCTGCATTGCTGCTTATGAAGACACCTGCAGATGTAGTAGAGGACTCTGCAGTGTATCTTCATATTTATTTTGGCGGAATGGTTTTTAACCTGGTTTATAATATGGGAGCAGCCATCCTGCGTGCAGTAGGAGACTCCAAAAGACCACTGTATGTTCTGATCATTACCTGTGTGCTGAACATTATTCTTGATCTGCTGTTTGTGGTTGCGTTTGGCATGGGTGTGACAGGAGTAGCTGTTGCTACAGTTACTTCTCAGGTGATCAGTGCGCTGATCGTAACAGCAATGCTTCTGAAAACCAGAGAGATATATGTGCTGAAGATCAATCAGATCCGTTTTGACAGAAGAATGCTGTTTTCAATTCTGAGAATCGGTATTCCGGCAGGTCTGGAATCTGTAATGTATAATATTTCCAATATTGTGATACAGGTATTTGTAAATAATCTGGGAACTGACACAGTGGCGGCATGGGGAACTCTTGGGAAAATCGATGCTCTTTTCTGGATGGTGATCAATGCGTTTGCAATTTCCATTACTACCTTTGTGGGACAGAATTTCGGAGCCGGCAAATATCACCGTATGCGAAAGAGTGTGAGTGTCTGCATGGTCATGAGTATGGTCAGTTCTGCGGTGATGATCATTTTGATGTATTCATTTGCTCCCTTGATTTATCGTCTGTTTACCACAGACAGTGCAGTGATTGTCCATGGTGTTCATATGAGTCGTTTTTTACTGCCGTCCTATTTCATTTATGTGATCATAGGGATTCTGTCCGGGGCACTGAGGGGTACCGGGAAGGTTCTGGTGCCTATGCTCCTTACCTGCGGCGGTGTGTGTTCCCTGAGAATCCTGTGGCTTTTTACAGCCGGACAAATGTACCCGGGAATTAATACGATCATGCTCAGTTATCCGGTTTCATGGAGCATTACGGCAGTATTGTTTATTGTATATTATTTTATGAAATTTCCAGGAAAGAAAAAGGAGAATTAATCATTTTTCGGTACACCATTTTTCATGAAATAATGCAGTTTATCCTATGTCTGTTGCCGAAATTCACCAGATAAGGTAAGCTAAGAACAAAGGAAATTGAGAATAAAGATAACGGATCGAGTAGTAATGTAAAATGAAAGTATGAAAAAAGCATGAGAAAACAGAAAATAACAGTTCTGATTTTAATGATAACTCTGTGCCTGACTGGCATATGGGGAATGAAAAAAAATACCACAGTATGGGGCGCGGTGATCCGGGTAAATGATGTGATCGTACCGAAGGATATTCCTGCAGTAGCTGTAGAAATAAATAAAAGCAGCGAACTGATCGCTGAGAAACTGTCTCGGGTTTTCTATACAGTTTATACAGACACAGATACACTGCATATTCCGGTGTTCTGGGATGTTTCGTCTGTAAATATGAAACTGGCAGGCGTTTACACAATGAAAGGTGTACTGAAGCTTCCGCCTGAGTATGCTTTTGATGAGAGTAAAAGTCTGCAGGTACAGACAACTGTTTCTGTGCAGTACCCGGACAAACCGGATATTAATATATATTACAGGCTGACTGCGGCAGGAATCTATATATTTCCCTGGTTGAAGCAGGAAAATTTTGACTCTATGGAAGCTTATCTGAAGAAAGAAAGCGGACAGTGGATCAACCTCACTGAGGAGGGCTTTGCTCTCTGTGAAGAGGAGGGGCTGTATGTATCTAACCAGAGTATGGTTGTGGGTAATACCTATTCCCTGCTGGTAACCTATGATAATGGAAAGAAGCAGACCAATACTCTGCGGTTTCAATACCAAAAAGACGGCAGTCTTAAAATTTACGGTTATCAGCACAATCTGCTTGGAAATACACAGAAGCCTGGAAAAATCATCTGTTCTTATGATACCGGAGATGAGAAATATCTCAGCAGATGTGCTGCCTATGCAGTAAAAACGGGGGGAAGCCTGAAGCAGATTGAGAAAGAATTGAAGGAGAATGTCAGACTGAGGGTCAGTACTGCTGAAACATTTGAAAATACAGCCGAGAATCCGGAACTGATTCTGGAATCTTCCTGGGATCTGAGCCGGGTGAATAGGGAAAAACAAGGCGTGTACAAGGTAACCGGATCATTTGTGATCCCAGAGGGATATGAAGTATCTGACAGCCTGACGCTGCCAGAGGCATATGCATATCTTTCTGTACAGAAAAAAGGAGAACCACAGATTAATACCTACAGCATGCCGATGGTAGACCTGCTGGAATTTCCTATGCTGCTGGATGGATTTTCTGCAGAAGAACGCCGGAACATACAGGTTTACCTCTCTGAGAATGAGGGAAATTACCGGAAAATTGATGATGACTTGGTGGAAGTGACTTCTGATGGAATTCAGATTTATTACAGAGAGATATTAAAGAAAGGACAGAACTACCAGATCTGTGCTGTCTATGAGAAAGGGAGCACAGGAATTTATTCTTTTTCCTATAATGATGCGTTTATTGTCAATGAATACTGGCATGAGCGAAATTTTTCGGACAGAGAGGAAAAAGATCTTCCTGACATTGTGCAGAAAGCACCTGCTTCGTCAGAAGTAGTACAGGAAGAAAAGAAAGAGAATCTGAATACGGGAAGTGCCGGATATCATTATGGTGACTCTTACGGAACAGACAATAATACAGACGGACAGAATAGCAGCAGTAACAAAGCTTCTGATGCAAAATCTGCTGAAATATCGGATACAGAGAATTCCGTGACAGAGTTAAGCACCGACACCATTACTGCAGTCAGTGGAAAGAGAATACTTCTTATGATCCAACAGAATGGAAGTGCAAGGTTTGAGAAACAGGGAATCTCTGTGACATTTTCTCCGGATACAGTGAACGGATGGAAGATCAATGCAGAGGATGAAATCCAGATAGGAATCGAGAAAACGTCAGAAACTGCATTTTCTCTGCGGATTTTTGTCAGAGGTGAGGAGGTAACAGAAGTTCCGGGAACAGTGGTGGAATTTCAGGCATCTGTGTTTGGCGGAATCCAGTTACCTGAAACAGTAAAAGCGGAGGATGTGCAGGGAAATCAATATGCAGTGAATTATCAGGAAAAACAAAATGTTCTCCGTATGGAGATCAACCAGACAGGGGATTATTTTTTGACAGATGGAAAGTCAGAAAGTATAGGAAATCAGACGGATGAAGAAAGCGTGGAAGCTGTTTCAGATGGAGAAGACACAGGATTTACAGAAGAAGAGTCGGTGTCGGAAGAGAAAACAGAACAGAAAGCAGAAGCTTCCGCCAAACAGTTTCTGATGATAATACTTACATTACCGGCAGTATGTATCCTGGTGGCTGCCATTATTTTTGCAATTCGTAAAAAACGCAGATAAGCGACAGTGGAAAGGCAAACAAAGCACCTGAAAACAGAAGGAGGTGTCAGCAATGAAGAAGAACTGGAAATATTCATTACTACTTATAGTAGCTGTATTTGCATTGACTATGGGCATATTCTTTCTGTTTTACCGCTTTGATAACAAATATACGGCCAGGGGGGACCAGGCCATTCAGGGAATCCTCTATGTGCCTGATGATGATTCTGTGCATTATCTTGCCAGGGAATGGGAATATTATCCGGATGTATTGCTGACACCGCAGGAAATAAAGGAACAGAAGGAGGACTACTACAGCCGTTATGTTTCCATTGGCGAGTACGGTGGAATGGACCTGGGCGACAAAAATAAATCTCCTTTTGGAAGTGGTACCTATCGGATGACCCTGGTGCTTCCTGAAAAAGAAAAACAATATGCTATTGGCCTGACAGAGATTTTTTCTGCTTACAAGCTGTATATTAATGGGGAATTGATGGGGCAGATGGGAAATCCGGATCCGGACAATTACCAGGAGCAGATTCAGAACAGGGTATTTACCTTTGAGGGAAAAGGAACTGCAGAGATTGTGATCGCAGTGACAGACAAACATTCGGTGTCATCGGGAATTCAGTATGTGCCGGTTTTGGCTTCTCCTTTTAAAGTGAATATTATCCGCGGGTTGTCACTTATGATTGCTGTGGTATTTATGGCTTTTACATTTTTTGTCCTGATTTTTTCAGTGTATATGTATATGCGAACTAAAAAAGTGGAGTTTGGACTTTTTGCCCTGCTTTGTATCTGTGTGCTGGGATATGGTTCTTATCCGATCCTGCATTCCTTTGTTGCAGTAAAAGTACAGCCTTGTTATGGAATGGAGGCATTGTTCTATTATCTGATGTTTGCCGGTGTTATGCTGGTACAACAGAAGATCCTGGGAGGTGAGGAAAGGATTCCGGAAATTCTTGCAGGTGTGGCCGCAGCAGCCGGAGTGATGGTTTTTGTGGCAGAAATGCTGTGCAGCAGAGCCCAGTCTGCAACAGGGCTGTATCTGATCTCTAAGCTTACAGAGATTTTGAAGTGGGCAGCAGCCGGTTATCTGCTTTTCAGAAGTGTAAAGGAGATAAAACAGAAGTACAGTAATGTACTTTTAGTGGGAATTGTTGTTTATGCAGCGTCTCTGGCAGCAGACCGGATATGGAGATTATATGAGCCGATCATTGGCGGGTGGTTTATGGAAATTGGTGCAGCAGTGCTTGTAGCCAGTGTGGGACTGACTCTGTGGATGGAGCTTGCCAATGCTTACAGATTTCAGCTTACCTATGGAGAATACAGCCGTCAGATGGAACAGAAACTGCAGATACAGAAACAGAATTATGAGGAACTTACAGAAAAGATGGATGAGATCAGCAGGATGCGCCATGATATGAGACACCATCTGCGCACCATCATGTCTTACACCCAGCAGGGAAAATATCAGGAGATGATGGAATATCTGCAGGAGTATGCATCCGTTATAACAGAAGAGGAAAAGCTAATCTGTTATTGCAGAAACATGGCCGTAGATGCAGTGATCCATTTTTATGCAGGAGAACTGAGGAAGAAAGGGATTCCTTTTGAATGTGATATGATGCTGCCACAGAATATTGGCATTTCAGATACAGATCTGTGCAAAATATATGGAAATCTTCTGGAAAATGCCGTAGATGCAGTAAAAGATCTGCTACCGGAAAATAAGCCTTATGTAAAGATGCTTACAAAGGTTAAGAACAGGAAGCTTCTGATAGAGATTTCAAATCCATATTCCAATGAAATCCAGCGAAGAGAAAAAGTTTTTTATTCAACAAAGCATGAAGGCTTTGGAATCGGAACAGCGTCTGTAGCAGAAGTGGTACAACGAATGGGCGGATATGTAGTTTTTAATACAGAAGAGGGTATTTTTAAAGTAAATATCTTTCTGCCGGTGAAAACAGTACAGTAAATAAATAGTTACTGCCCGGAGGGGAAGAGGCATATCGGAAATACTTATTTATCAGAGTCTGAAGAGAATAAGTATTCCAGATATGCTTTTTTTATTGCGTTGGAGCCACGCTTGCGTACAGTAACAAGCTCCTGATTGTCCATAACAAAGCCTTCATCTGTGGATTTCTCGATGTGATCCATATTTACGATACAGCCTCTGTAACAGGAGAGAAAACATTTCATTCCCTCCAGAAGCTCTTCGAATTTCTGGAAGGTTATGTAGGAGCGTATAATGCCTGCATCTGTGGTATGTACCTGAACTGCATTGCGGTAGGTATCCACGTACAGGATGCTCCTGACAGGGATCTTTACAGGGGTACGGTCGGAGATCAGCTCTATATATCTGGAATTCTGCGACTGCCTGAACTGGATTGTTGAGAGGATCCGGCAAAGCTTCTCCGGGTCAAAGGGCTTCAGCAGATAGTAGGATGCCTGTACATCATAGCTTTCCACAGCAAAGGAATCACTGCTTGAAATAAAAATCAGAGCAGCTGTATCCCTGGCTTCGCGGAGCTTTCTGGCTGCATCCATACCGGTCATACTGCCCATATAAATATCCATAATGATCAGGTCGTAAAATCCGGGTATGTATTTAGTAAAAAAAGCTTCTGCGCTGGAATACAAATGGATGTCTGCGGATGTATTCTGGGATTCATAATAAGAAGAAATGACAGATTTTACCTGACGCAGATCTTCCTTTGAATCGTCAAGGATTGCAATATTCAAAAGGAGTACCTCCTAAATTAACTTAAACATAATTTGTATTTTAGCGTATTTTCATGAGTTATTCAAGTACGGATTCCTTACTGAAAGCAAGTAATACCATAAGTATTTATTCATTTTTCCATATTTCATGAAAAATGTCATTTAATCCCATGTATCTTGAAAATAAGACTGAAATTTTTTATAGTAAGAACATAGAAATTCAGTTTAGAAATATGTACACACATTTTAAGAAAGGATGGTAAAAAAATATGAAAAACTGGAAAAAAATAATGGCAGGTCTTTGTGCTGCTGCAATGGTAAGCTCTATGGTTGTTCCGGTATGGGCAGCAGAGGAGACTACAGAAGAAGCATCAGATGACGGAGATGTCGCAGATGTATCAGAGGCAATGTTAGGACTCTGGAAGGACAGCGCAGGAGATATCTACGGATTCTACAAAGATAATTCGTTTTTTGGTCAGTGGAAGGATGAAGAGCAGGATGTTCTTGGTGTATATGCCCTGAGTTCAGACGGAGAATATACAGCTCTGGTAATGCAGTTCGCAAATGACGACGGCACGTATGATGATGAAAATATGGTAACTTATCTGGTGCAGGCAAATGAGGAAGAGAATCTTCTGGAACTTTATGATCCGGACAGTCTGGACCTGACTGCAACCCTGGAGCCTTATGAGGCAGACGGTGATGAGTCGGATTACAATCAGACTTATCAGGATATGGGTGATATCCTGACAGAGTGTTATTCCGGCGAAACAGAAGCGGGTGAGACTTTTATTTATGCAGCTAATGAGGATGGAACTTTCTGCTCAGTACTTGTGATCGATCAGGATGATAACTATGTAAGCTTTGTTGGTGAAGGTACTTTTGATGAAGAGAATGGTACTGTGACGATTACTGATGAAGTTTCTGAGATGGCACTTACTTTTGGCGTGGCAGTGAATGATGATGATACACTGACACTGGATATGGGTGATCTTGGAAGTGCCACTGTACAGGAAGCTACGCTGGCAGTTGCCGTTCAGGGACTGAAGTATGCAGTTGAGAATGGAACTGAGATGAACTAAGCAATTCTTTTTCAGGAACAAAAATATGTGATTTTGAGGATACTCCTCTTCGGATAGATTTATTCGGAGGGGAGTGTTTTTTCTGTGCCGGGGGTTTTAGAATGGCTGGGAAGATGGTATAATGAGGAGCGAATTCTATAGTTTTTGTGGAAGTGTTACAGATGAGCAGAAACAGACAGGAAGCGAAAATTACGAGAGAGGTTTGAATTTATGAATATTCTGAATATAGAGCATGTTTCCAAGGTGTTTGGTGAGAAGGTGGTGCTGGATGATGTTTCCTACGGGGTGCATCAGGGAGATAAGATTGGGATCATCGGGATTAATGGGACCGGGAAGTCTACGATTCTGAAGATCATCGGCGGTCTGGAGGAGCCGGATGAGGGGCAGGTGATCACTCAAAATGGCCTGAGAATCACGTATCTTCCGCAGATGCCGGAGTTTCCGCAGGGAGCTTCTGTCCTGGATTATGTGGCAGAAGGAAAGTGGCAGAAGGACTGGAGTACTGAGAGCGAGGCAAGGAATGTTCTAAATAAGCTGGGAATTACAGACCATGAGGAGAAGATCGATCATTTATCCGGGGGACAGAAGAAAAGGGTGGCACTGGCAAGGACTCTGGTGAATCCCTGTGATGTGCTGCTTCTGGACGAGCCTACCAACCATCTGGATAATGAGATGGTGACCTGGCTGGAGGACTTTCTGAGAAGTTTTAAGGGCGTTGTGATTATGGTTACTCATGACAGATATTTCCTCGACAGGGTTACTAATAAGATTCTGGAGACTTCCCATGGCGGCCTTTATGCTTATGAGGCTAATTACTCGAAGTTTCTGGAACTGAAGGCAGAGCGTGAGGAGATGGAGCTTGCCAGTGAGAGGAAGAGACAGAGCGTACTCCGCATGGAACTGGAGTGGGCAAAGCGTGGATGCAGAGCCAGAAGTACCAAGCAGCGGGCACGTCTGGAACGCCTGGAGGCACTGAAGAACGGAAAGGCTCCGGTGCGTGATGCGAATGTGGAGCTGGATTCTGTTGAGACACGTATGGGAAAGAAGACGATCGAACTTCACCATATCAGCAAGAGTTTTGGTGAGAAGAAGATCCTGGATGATTTTAATTATATTGTGCTGCGCAATCAGCGTCTTGGGATTATTGGTCCTAATGGGTGCGGAAAGTCAACACTCATCAAGATTATTGATGGGATGATACAGCCGGATGCAGGAGAAGTGGAAATTGGAGAAACCATCCGCATAGGGTATTTTGCACAGGAAGTGCCGGATATGGATACCAATCAGCGTGTGATCGATTATATCCGTGACGTGGCAGAGTATATTCCGACCAGAGACGGGAAGATTTCCGCAACAATGATGCTGGAGAGGTTTCTCTTTGATTCTGCCATGCAGTATGCACCCATTGCCAAATTGTCAGGTGGTGAGAAGAGGCGTCTGTATTTGCTGAAGGTTCTGATGGAGGCGCCGAATGTGCTTCTTCTGGATGAGCCAAGTAATGATCTGGATATTCCTACACTGACCATTCTGGAGGATTATCTGGATTCTTTTGCAGGGATTGTGATCGCAGTGTCTCATGACAGGTATTTTCTGGATAATATTGTGGACAGGATTTTTGCTTTTGAGGGGAATGGACATCTGACCCAGTATGAGGGCGGATATACGGATTATACAGAGACGCTGGCGAGAAAAGGCGGGGCAGTATCTGAAGGACAGAGCACTGCAGTTGGTGCGGAAAAGAAGAAGTCGGCTCAGGCAGACTGGAAGCAGAATCGTCCCCAGAAGCTGAAATTTACCTATAAAGAGCAGAGGGAATTTGAAACTATCGATGATGATATTGCAGCGCTGGAGGAACTGCTGGAGAAGCTGGATAAGGATATGGAGGCCAATGCCACCAATTCTGTGAAGCTTCGTGAGATCATGGAGCAGAAGGAGAAGACACAGGCAGATCTGGATGAGAAGATGGACAGGTGGGTTTATCTGAATGATCTGGCGGAGCGAATCGAGGCACAAAAAAGTGAAAAGTGATTTTTTTCAGATGCTATTGACTTTGCAGAGGGTTCTTTAGTATGATACAGATTATGGAAGATTGCAGGAGCTGCTTTGCAGCGGGGCAATTTGCGGATGCCGGGTCAGTAACAGAAAATATCTTTTGATTCTGACATCTGTAAGTGAACAGTAAGTGAACAGGAGATATAAAAATATGGCAGAACAGGTCAGAGTTGTAGTGGACGCAATGGGCGGGGATAATGCCCCGGCAGAACCTGTCAGAGCTGCAGTGGAAGCTGTAACAGAGAGACAGGACATAAAAGTAATTCTTACAGGAAAACAGGAAGTGATAGATAAGGAACTGGCGAAATATTCCGGATATCCGAAGAACCAGATCCAGGTTGTCAATGCATCCCAGGTGATCGAGACAGCAGAACCCCCTGTTTTTGCAATCCGTAAGAAAAAAGATTCATCAATCGTAGTAGGTTTGAATATGGTTAAGAAACAGGAGGCAGATGCCTTTGTTTCATCAGGAAGTACAGGAGCTGTTCTTGTTGGCGGACAGGTACTGGTAGGCAGAAGTAAAGGTGTGGAGAGGCCGCCTCTTGCACCGTTGATCCCTACCACGAAGGGTGTTTCCCTTCTGATCGACTGTGGTGCCAATGTGGATGCACGTCCATCGCATCTGGTGCAGTTTGCGAAGATGGGCTCTATTTATATGGAGAACGTAGTTGGTATTAAAAATCCAAAAGTTGCCATTGTAAATAACGGGGCGGAAGAGGAGAAGGGAAATGCACTTGTAAAAGAAACTTTCCCCCTTCTAAAAGAATGCAAAAGCATTAATTTCATCGGAAGTATAGAAGCCAGAGATATCCCGGCAGGATATGCGGATGTGGTCGTATGCGAAGCATTTGTGGGAAATGTGATCCTTAAATTATATGAGGGAGTTGGTTCTGCCCTGGTCCAGAAGATCAAAGAAGGAATGATGACCAGCACAAGAAGTAAGATCGGTGCACTTCTGGTAAAGCCTGCACTGAAAGAAACTCTGAAATCCTTTGATGCAACGGAATATGGCGGAGCACCGCTTCTGGGGCTTAAAGGACTTGTGGTAAAGACGCATGGAAGTGCCAAAGCCATTGAGATCAAACATGGTATTTTCCAGTGTGTACAGTTTAAACAGGAGAAGATCAACGAGAAGATCGCAGAGCGTATCCTGGAGGATCAGGAAGTACTGAAGTCCGGAGCAGAATAGAGCAGGACAGGAACAGAAACAGGAAGGAGGGTTGAAGATGGAACTGGAGAAAATAAAAGCTATCATAGCAGAGGTTCTGAATATTGATGCAGATTCGATTACAGAAGACACTACATTTGTAGATGATCTTGGTGCAGACTCTCTTGATATTTTTCAGATTATTATGGGGATTGAAGAGGAGTATGACATTGAGCTGGATAATGAATCTGTCGAACAGATTCAGACAGTCGGTGATGCTGTTGAAGCAATTCGGACAATTAAATAAAAATGTAACTGTCCGGCAGTCTGAAATTTGACAGGAGCATAATACAGGCGCACTGAGCAGTTGCAAAAAATGATGTCGCAGGGTTGTCAGATGACAGCCCTGCGCATATGGAGAGGGTTAGAGGAATGAATAGAAAGACAGAAGAATTAGAAGAAATCATAGGATATCATTTTAAAAATAAACATTATCTTACACAGGCACTGACTCACAGTTCCTATGCAAATGAGAAGAAGCTGGGGAAGCTGGGCAGCAATGAGAGACTGGAGTTTCTGGGAGATGCTGTGCTGGAGCTGATCAGCAGTGATTATCTGTATGCAAGATTTACCCAGATACCGGAGGGAGAGCTGACAAAGAAGAGAGCCAGCCTGGTGTGTGAGCCAAGCCTTGCCTATTGTGCAAGAGAATTCGGACTGCCACAGTTTCTGTTGCTTGGAAAGGGCGAGGATATGACAGGCGGAAGAAACAGGGATTCTATCGTCTCTGATGCAACAGAGGCTTTACTGGGAGCTATCTATCTGGATGGTGGTTTTGCTAATGCAAAGGAGTTTGTGCTGAATTTTATCCTGAATGATATTGAACATAAACAGCTCTTTTATGATAGCAAGACCATCCTGCAGGAAATCGTGCAGGAAAACGGAACACAGCCGGTGGAATATATTCTGACAAAAGAAGAAGGCCCGGATCATAACAAAAACTTTACTGTGGAGGCAAGAGTAAACGGAAAAGTGATGGGACAGGGAAGCGGTCATACAAAGAAAGCAGCAGAACAGGCCGCAGCATACCAGGCGATTCGTGTACTCAGAAAATAAACAGGAGAATTATGTATTTAAAGAATATAGAGGTACAGGGATTTAAGTCTTTCGCCCAGAAGATCAATTTTGAATTTCATAACGGGATCACCGGTATTGTAGGTCCGAACGGAAGTGGAAAGAGCAATGTCGGTGATGCGGTGAGATGGGTGCTGGGTGAACAGAGTGCCAGGTCTCTGCGAGGAGGAAATATGCAGGATGTTATTTTCTCCGGTACAGAGACAAGAAAACCCCTGGGTTATGCATCGGTGGCGATCACACTGGATAATTCAGACCATAAGCTTCCGGTTGATTTTAACGAGGTTACGGTTACCAGAAGGCTTTACCGTTCAGGAGAGAGTGAATATAAGATCAACGGAAGTGCCTGCAGACTGAAAGATATCAATGAGATGTTTTATGATACAGGTATCGGTAAAGAAGGATATTCCATTATCGGACAGGGACAGATCGACAGGATCCTAAGCGGTAAACCGGAAGAGAGAAGAGAGCTTTTTGATGAGGCAGCAGGTATTGTTAAATTTAAGAGAAGAAAGAATACCACTATCAAAAAACTGGAGGAAGAACGCCAGAACCTGATCAGAGTGACAGATATCCTCTCGGAGCTTACCAGACAGCTGGAACCACTGGAGAAACAGTCAGAGACAGCAAGAGTTTATCTTTCCAAAAGAGAGACTCTTAAGGAACTGGATGTGAATATGTTCCTGATGGAGTATGCTGCTGCAGCCAAAGAACTCAAGGAACTGGAAGAGAAGAACATAATTGCGCAGAATCAGCTGAAGGATACCCAGAGTTCCTATGACCGGACCAAGGTGGAATATGAACGTCTGGAACAGGAACTGGAAGATTTAAATTCCAAAATGGATGCACTTCGCATTTCCGGTCAGGAGCAGGCAATCCGTAAACAACAGCTGGAAGGCCAGATCAATGTATTAAATGAGCAGATACTGGCAGGGGCACAGAATGAAGAGCATTATAAGGGACGTATCCAGACTATTGAGGCTGAACTTTCAGTAAGAACAGATTCAAAGAAGAAACTTGAAGAAGAAAAAACGGATATTTATGCACAGTTAAAGGCTGTCCGTAAGAAACTTTCTGAGGAAGAAGATAAATTAAGGACAGCGCAGGAGAATATGGAAGCCTGTACTCTCGAAGTGGAGAATGGCAAAAATGAGATCATTGAAATTCTGAACAGCCGCGCCAATGTCAAGGGTAAAGCCCAGAGATTTGATGCAATGATGGAACAGGCAGAAATCCGTAAGGCAGAGATCAGCCAGCGTATTCTCAGACTGAAGAGTGAAGAGGAAGAGCAGCAGACCATTCTGACTACAGCCCGGAAACAGTATGATGAGATTACATCCCAGATTGAAAATGCCAATGAGGAATGTGAACATCTGAATCTGAGTGTGATGAAGATTCAGGAAAAGCTGAAGGAACAGAACACAAAGCTGGAAGCAGAACAGACAGCTTATCACAGAGAGGCATCCCGGCTGGATTCTCTCAGAAATATCGCGGAGCGCTATGATGGATACGGAAACAGTATCCGGAGAGTTATGGAACAAAAAGAACGTGTTCCGGGAATCCAGGGTGTTGTCGCAGATCTGATCCAGGTAAACAAAGATTATGAGATCGCTATTGAGACAGCTCTTGGTGGGAGCATTCAGAATATTGTTACAGATAATGAGCAGACTGCCAAAACCATGATCGAATTTCTGAAAAAGAATCGTTATGGACGTGCGACCTTTCTTCCCATGAGCAGCATAAGTCCCAGAGGTGAGTTTACACCGAAAGAAGCACTGAAAGAGCCGGGCGTTGTGGGGATTGCCAGCGAACTGGTGTCCGTAGCTTCTCAGTATCAGCAGATCACGAAATTCCTTCTTGGAAGAGTGCTGGTAGTTGATAACATTGATCATGCCATTGCAATAGGAAAAAAATACAGACACAGTCTGAGAATGGTCACAACAGAGGGTGAATCCTTA
Organism: Blautia sp. DFI.1.216; assembly: GCF_020594215.1. Taxonomy (NCBI): domain Bacteria; kingdom Bacillati; phylum Bacillota; class Clostridia; order Lachnospirales; family Lachnospiraceae; genus Blautia; species Blautia sp. DFI.1.216. The sequence goes on along the minus strand of NZ_JAJDML010000001.1, from coordinate 152,837 downwards.
AACCCGGGAGGTTCCATGACCGGCGGTGCCTTCAGAAACAACAGCAATCTGCTTGGAAGACGGCGTGAAATAGAGGAACTGGAAACAAAAGTAAATCAGCTGAAGCAGAATCTGACCGAAATGCAGAATGCTGTTGAGGAAAATAAAAATCAGAGAAACAGGCTTCGTGATGCCATTGCAGGATTTCAGGAAAAACTCCGTCAGAAATATATAGAACAGAATACTGCCAGAATGAATATCAAACAGCAGGAAAAGAAAGCTGAGGAGATCCGAAGCGGATATGCGCAGATCAACAGAGATCAGGCAGAGATCAAACGCCAGGTCATGGAAATCCGGCAGGATCATGACCGGATTGCCAGGGAACTGGAGAATTCAAAGCAGGATGAGAAAGAACTGGAGAGTTTTATTGAGGCAAAGCAGTCAGAACTGGATGAATGGAAAGAAGAAGAGAAGAAAATCACCCGGAAGTTAGAAGAAATCCGTCTTCAGTCATCCGCTCTTGAACAGAAAGAGAAATTTGACCAGGAAAATCTGAGCCGTCTGAAAGCAGAAATCACAGCTTTTATGACTGAGAAAGAGGATATTTATCAGTCTCTTGCTCACAGCAGTGAAGAGATGGAAAAGAAGCAGGAGATGATTACTCAGCTGAAAAAAGAGTCGGAAGAGTCTGTCCTTCATGAAGAACAGGCACAGATGCAGCTGAAAAATCTGCAGAAGGAGAAAGAGAGCAGAACTTCTCAGCATAAAGATTTTTTTGAGAAAAGAGATTATCTGTCCGGTCAGATCGGACTTCTGGATAAGGAATGTTACCGTCTGCAGGGACAGATGGACAAGCTAGAGGAGAACAGGGAAGAGCGGATTGCCTATATGTGGTCCGAGTATGAGATCACTCCCAATAATGCCGTTTCCTACAGAAAAGAGGAACTTACTGATCTTTCGCAGATGAAGCGACAGGCAGCTCAGATTAAAGATGATATCAGAAAGTTGGGACCTGTAAATGTAAATGCTATTGAGGATTATAAGGAACTTCTGGAAAGACACACCTTTCTGTCCGGCCAGTATGAGGATCTGGTCACAGCGGAGAAAACTCTGGAACAGATCATTCAGGAGCTGGATGAGGGAATGCGGAAACAGTTTTCTGAGAAATTCGGCGAGATCCAGAAGGAATTTGACAAGGCATTTAAGGAATTGTTCGGAGGCGGAAAAGGAACTCTGGAGCTGGATGAAGAGGCAGATATCCTGGAGGCAGGAATTAAGATCATTTCCCAGCCGCCGGGAAAGAAACTGCAGAATATGATGCAGCTTTCCGGCGGGGAAAAAGCTCTGACAGCTATCGCACTTCTTTTCGCGATCCAGAATCTGAAGCCGTCACCGTTCTGTCTGCTGGATGAGATCGAGGCAGCGCTGGACGATTCCAATGTTGGGCGATTTGCCGGATATTTACAGAAGTTGACGAAAAACACACAATTTATTATAATAACCCATAGACGTGGAACTATGAACGCCGCAGACCGGCTTTATGGTATTACCATGCAGGAAAAAGGGGTATCCACACTGGTTTCCGTCGATCTGGTGGAGAATCAGCTTACCCAGTAACAGGAGGAGTTTCACATGGCAGAAGAAAAGAAAGGTTTTTTTAAACGATTAGTCAGTGGACTGGCAAAGACCAGAGACAATATCGTAGCCGGATTTGACAATATTTTCAGTGGTTTTTCCAGTATTGATGAAGATTTTTATGAAGAGCTGGAAGAGATTCTGATCATGGGTGATATCGGGATCAATGCGACCACTTCTATTATTGAGAATTTAAAGAAAGAAGTTTCCGAACGTCATATTAAGGAACCGATGGAATGTAAACAGCTTCTGATCAATGAGATCAAGGATCAGATGCGTGTGGACAGCACAGAGTATGAATTTGAGAACCGCAGATCCGTAGTCTTGGTGATCGGTGTCAATGGTGTCGGAAAAACCACTTCAGTAGGAAAGCTTGCAGGAAAATTAAAAGACCAGGGCAAGAAGGTTATCCTTGCAGCAGCCGATACTTTCCGCGCAGCAGCAGGAGAGCAGCTTACTGAGTGGGCGAACCGTGCAGGTGTGGAGATCATCGGCGGACAGGCGGGAGCAGATCCTGCATCTGTTATCTATGATGCGGTGGCTGCAGCCAAAGCAAGAAATGCAGACGTACTTCTCTGTGATACAGCAGGACGTCTTCATAATAAAAAGAACCTTATGGAAGAACTCCGCAAGATTTACAGGATCCTGGAGAGGGAGTATCCGGATGCATATCTGGAGACACTGGTAGTGCTGGATGGTACCACCGGACAGAATGCCCTTGCACAGGCGAGACAATTTGCGGAGGTCGCAAATGTCAGCGGTATTATCCTTACCAAGTTGGACGGAACTGCCAAGGGAGGTATTGCAGTTGCCATCCAGTCTGAACTGGATATTCCGGTGAAGTACATTGGCGTAGGAGAAAGTATTGACGATCTTCAGAAATTCGATGCAGATGCATTTGTAAATGCGTTGTTTGATGTAGACCATAAAGAAAACCCGGACGCTTAAGATTAGGATGTACTTTCGGAGTCAAATCAAGTACAAAAAGATTCCAGGAGTACATTTAGGACAAAATGGAGGAAAAAACAATGCTTACTTTAGAGAGTTTTGAACAGGCATCAGAGATCGTAAAACAGGTCACACAGGAAACAAAGCTGATCAAGAGCAGCTATTTCAGTGAACTTACAGGAAATAAGGTTTATTTAAAACCGGAGAATATGCAGCGTACAGGTGCATATAAGGTTCGTGGTGCCTATTATAAGATCAGCACTCTTTCCGATGAAGAGAGAAATAAAGGTCTGATCACAGCATCCGCCGGAAATCATGCACAGGGTGTTGCCTATGCTGCGCATAAATATGGTGTGAAGGCAGTGATCGTTATGCCTACCACAACTCCGCTGATCAAGGTTGAGAGAACAAAGAGTTACGGTGCAGAGGTTATCCTGTATGGTGATGTATATGATGAGGCATGTGCACATGCACTGGAACTTGCTGAGAAAGAGGGATATACCTTTATCCATCCTTTCGATGATCCGGCAGTTGCCACAGGACAGGGTACCATTGCAATGGAGATCGTTCAGGAGCTTCCGCTTGTTGATTATATTCTGGTTCCGATCGGTGGAGGCGGACTTGCAACAGGTGTTTCCACACTTGCGAAGCTGTTAAATCCACATATCAAAGTCATCGGTGTGGAACCGGCAGGGGCTGCCTGCATGAAAGCTTCTCTGAAGAAGGGTGAGGTTGTGACTCTTCCGCACGTAAATACGATTGCTGACGGTACTGCAGTACAGACACCCGGAAAGAAAATCTTCCCGTATATCCAGAAGAATCTGGACGATATCATCACTATCGAGGATGATGAACTGATCGTTGCTTTCCTTGACATGGTTGAGAACCATAAGATGATCGTAGAGAATTCCGGTCTTCTGACAGTGGCAGCGCTTCGTCATCTGGATGTGAAGGGAAAGAAGATTGTTTCTATCTTAAGCGGTGGAAACATGGATGTTATTACCATGTCTTCTGTTGTTCAGCATGGTCTGATCCAGAGAGACAGAATCTTCACAGTATCTGTGCTCATTCCGGATAAGCCGGGCGAACTGGTACGCGTGGCAAGCGTGATCGCCAGGGCTCAGGGCAATGTTATCAAGCTGGATCATAACCAGTTTGTAAGCACGAACAGAAATGCGGCAGTGGAACTTAAGATCACATTGGAGGCTTTTGGCACAGATCATAAGAATGAGATTGTTAAAGCTCTCGAAGATGCAGGATGCAGACCAAAGGTGATCCGCCCAAGTCTGTGATTGTCTCAGAGTAGCATCTGCCATGTAAATAAATGAAATGGGAGCCCTGGTGTTCAGTATATGGATGCCGGGGCTTTTTTGATGAGATTTTTAAGAAGTGTATCGGAAAAAATAAATTTGTGCTGTCAAGAGAAAATGCTTGACAGCACATTGGAAATAGGTTAATATAGTCAAGGTGATTACAGATGGAGAAGTTTGTAGAGCAAGGTTATTTATATGATTTTTATGGAGAACTTCTGACAGAGAGACAGCAGCAGGTTTATGAGAGCGTGGTGCTGGAGGATTACTCGCTGAGTGAAGTCGCAGAGGATCTGGGCATCAGCAGACAGGGTGTGCATGATATGATCAAGAGATGCAACAAGACCCTTGAAGAGTATGAACAGAAGCTTCATCTTGTAGAGAAATTCCTGAATATACGGGCACAGGTAAAGCAGATCCGTGTACTTGCCCGGGAATATCATTCCGATGAAATTGTAAATATTTCCAATGAGATTTTAGAGGAGTTATAACATATGGCATTTGAAAGCTTGACAGATAAACTGCAGAATGTATTTAAGAAGTTGCGAAGCAAGGGCCGCCTGACAGAGGAGGACGTTAAGCTTGCCCTTAAGGAAGTAAAGATGGCTCTGTTAGAGGCAGACGTAAACTTTAAGGTTGTGAAGCAGTTTACTAAATCTGTACAGGAGCAGGCAATCGGACAGGACGTTATGAGCGGTCTGAATCCGGGTCAGATGGTGATCAAGATTGTTAATGATGAACTTGTGAAATTAATGGGAAGTGAGACAACAGATCTGCCTCTTCGCCCGGGAAATGAGATCACAGTGTTCATGATGGCAGGTCTGCAGGGTGCAGGTAAGACCACCACAGTTGCGAAGCTTGCAGGTAAGCTGAAATCCAAAGGTAAGAAACCTCTTTTAGTAGCCTGCGATGTTTACCGTCCGGCGGCTATCACACAGCTGCAGGTCAACGGCGAGAAACAGGGCGTGGAAGTATTTTCCATGGGAGATAAGCAGAAGCCTGTGGATATTGCGAAAGCAGCCATAGAGCATGCGAAGGCAAATCAGCAGAATGTCGTACTTATCGATACAGCCGGTCGTCTTCATGTTGATGAAGATATGATGCAGGAACTTGCAGATATCAAGGCGAACATTCAGGTAGATGCAACCATCCTCATTGTAGATGCGATGACCGGACAGGATGCGGTAAATGTGGCAAGCACATTTGCTGATAAAGTAGGAATCGACGGTGTCATTCTTACCAAGATGGATGGTGATACCCGAGGCGGTGCAGCCCTTTCTATCAAGGCAGTAACCGGTAAGCCTATTCTGTATGTAGGTATGGGCGAGAAACTTTCTGATCTGGAGCAGTTCTATCCGGAACGTATGGCTTCCAGAATCCTTGGTATGGGTGATGTCATGAGCCTGATCGAGAAAGCAGAAGCTTCCATCGATAAAGAACAGGCGCAGGACATGCAGAAGAAGTTAAAGAAAATGGACTTTGACTTCAACGATTACCTTACCAGTATGGAACAGATGAACAAGATGGGCGGTATCGGCAGTATCCTGAATATGCTTCCAGGTATGGGCGGTAAGATGAAGGATATTGAGGGAATGATCGATGAGAAAGCCATGGACAGAACCAAGTCAATTATCCTTTCCATGACACCTCAGGAGAGAAGTAATCCGTCAATCCTGAACATTTCCAGAAAGAACCGTATTGCCAGAGGTGCAGGAGTAGATGTCTCTGAAGTAAACCGTCTGGTGAAACAGTTTGAGCAGAGCAAGAAGATGATGAAACAGATGCCTGGTCTTATGGGCGGAAAAGCCGGTAAGCGCGGCGGTGGATTTAAACTTCCGTTCGGACTGTAATTGAGAAGTTAGCGAAGCGGATAACGCTTTGACATAAAAGTTACTGTTTCATAGCTGAACAGTAATATAACATAAGAAAACAATATATTTTATTTAATGGAGGAAAAGAAACAATGGCAGTTAAAATCAGATTAAGAAGAATGGGACAGAAGAAAGCACCTTTTTATAGAATCGTAGTTGCAGATTCCCGTTGCAAACGTGATGGAAGATGTATCGAAGAAATCGGAACATACGATCCAAACCTTGAGCCAAGCGCTGTAACAGTTGATGAAGAAGCAGCTAAAAAATGGCTTGCAGCAGGAGCTCAGCCTACAGACGTTGTAGCAAAAATCCTCAAAGATGCCGGAATCGAAAAATAATTCAGATTTACCATGTAAGGTATTTCTGCAGCGTCCACAGGGGACGGGTCAGGGAGGTATGTAATGAAAGAATTAGTGGAAGTAATTGCAAAATCTCTTGTTGAAAATCCGGATGAAGTAGTTGTTACTGAGACAGAAAAGGAAGACGCGATCATCGTTGAACTGAAAGTCGGACCTGCTGACATGGGCAAGGTTATCGGACGGCAGGGAAGAATTGCGAAAGCGATCCGAACTGTGGTAAAAGCAGCTTCTTCAAAAAGCAGCAAAAAAGTGATTGTAGATATTCTGCAATGAAAATAAGGGTCAGGAGCTGTGGAACATCCCATGGCTCCTGATTTGGGTTTAAGCGGATTTGGAATATGGATCAGCATTCGCTGTGAGCAGGCATAAAAGCAGAATGCAAATGACGTATGATATGAAAATTATAGGAGTCAGCAGATGGAAGATTTATTAAAAGTTGGTGTGATCACTACGACACACGGAATACGCGGGGAAGTAAAAGTATATCCTACCACAGATGCAGACAGATTTCTGGATCTGGAATATGTTCTGCTTGACACAGGCAGAGAGAAAAGAAAGCTTGAAATAGAGAATGTTAAGTATTTCAAGAACCTTGTAATCCTGAAATTCAGGGGAATTGATAATATTAATGATATAGAGATGTATAAAAAAAGAGAACTCTGGATCCCGAGAGAAGAAGCACAGGAGCTGGAAGAAGATGAATATTACATTGCAGACCTGATCGGTATGGATGTAGTTCTCGAAGACGGAAGCAAATTTGGAACTCTGAAAGATGTAATGGAAACAGGCGCTAATGATGTCTATGTAGTAGAGGATGCCAAAGGCGAAGAAATTCTGCTCCCTGCTATCAGGGAATGTATCCTTGATGTGGATGTGGAGAAGAATGTAATGACCATTCATCTGATGAAAGGATTAATATAAATGAATTTTCATGTTTTAACCCTGTTTCCGGAGATGATTGAACATGGCATGAATACCAGCATTACCGGACGTGCGATCACAAAAGGTCTCCTCACACTGGAGGCAGTGAACATTCGTGATTATGCATTCAATAAGCACCAGAAAGTGGATGATTATACCTATGGCGGCGGTGCCGGAATGCTGATGCAGGCAGAACCGGTTTACCTTGCTTATGAGGCGATTGCAAACCGTACGGCAAAAAAGCCAAGAGTTGTATATCTGACTCCTCAGGGGCATGTATTTAACCAGGCTATGGCCAGAGAAATGGCGCAGGAAGAGGATCTGGTATTCCTTTGTGGACACTATGAGGGAATTGATGAGCGTGTTCTGGAGGAAATCGTCACAGATTACGTATCTATCGGAGATTACGTGCTTACAGGCGGCGAACTTCCTGCAATGGTCATGATGGATTCCATTTCAAGAATGGTTCCGGGTGTACTGAACAATCAGGAGTCCGGTGAGACAGAATCCTTTGCAGGAAACCTTCTGGAGTATCCGCAGTACAGCCGTCCGGAAGAGTGGCATGGCAAAAAAGTACCGGAGGTTCTTATGTCCGGTCATCACGCAAACATAGAAAAGTGGCGCAGAGAGCAGTCAATTTACCGCACGGCAAAAAGACGCCCGGATCTTCTTAAGAAAGCTGATCTGACAAACAAAGAATGGAACTATGTGCGCCAGTTAAGGAAACAGTGGAAGGAAGAAGAGGAGCAGATAAAATGAAAACATCAGATTTTTATTATGACCTTCCTCAGGAACTGATCGCTCAGGATCCTCTGGAGGACAGAAGTTCATCCAGACTGATGCATCTGTCTTTAAAAGATGGCAGCATTGAGCATCGCCATTTCACAGATGTTCTGGATTATATGGAAGAGGGAGACTGCCTGGTCATCAACGATACAAAGGTAATCCCTGCCCGGTTATACGGACATAAAGAAGAGACAGGAGCACTAATCGAAATCCTGCTTCTGAAGCGAAGAGAGAATGATATCTGGGAGTGTCTGGTAAAACCCGGAAAGAAGGCACGCCCGGGTGCTAAGATCACATTTGGAAATGGTATTTTAAAAGGTGAGATTATTGATGTGGTGGACGAGGGAAACCGTCTGATCCAGTTCCATTATGAAGGAATCTTTGAGGAAATCCTGGATCAGCTTGGCGAAATGCCTCTGCCGCCTTATATTACACATAAACTGAAAGATAAGAACCGTTATCAGACAGTTTATGCAAAGAACGAAGGCTCCGCAGCAGCACCGACAGCAGGATTGCACTTTACTAAAGAGCTTCTTGAAAAAGTAAAGGAAAAAGGCGTCAATATCGCTCATGTGACTCTTCATGTAGGTCTCGGAACTTTCCGCCCTGTCAAAGTAGATGACGTGGAAAGCCACCATATGCATTCCGAATTCTACATAGTAGAGGAGGATCAGGCAAAGCTGATCAATGACACAAAGAAGGCAGGTAAACGTGTAATAGCAGTAGGAACCACAAGCTGCAGAACACTGGAATCTGCAACAGGAGAAGATGGAATTCTGAAATCCGGAAGCGGATGGACAGAAATCTTTATCTATCCGGGCTATCATTTTAAAATGATCGATGCCCTGATCACAAACTTCCACCTGCCGGAATCCACACTTGTGATGTTGGTGTCTGCGCTGGCAGGCAAGGAGAATATCATGCATGCCTATGAGACTGCAGTGCAGGAAAAGTACAGATTTTTCTCTTTTGGAGATGCCATGATTCTGATATGACACCGTTTTCTAACATTTGTTAGATACCATAAAACATAGAAAGCCGGGAGCGATTTCCCGGCTTTTGGCATTTAGAACCAATTACTTGTCTTTGTATATGAATCTATGAGTTAGCCCATTTTTGAATGTAATAGCAGTAATCTTTCCGTCGGCTGTGTAGATGGAGTCGAGAATAGTTTCCATATATGCTTTTAAAATGTCTGGATCCACAGTGCTGACCAGTTTTTTGAAATAGATATATTTTTTATTTTTTAATTCTTTTTGAATCAGTAAATGACTGGCTTGTTTAATAAATTCCTCATCTGAAAGGAAGGAGGCTTGATCTTGCGTCATAAGCCCCAATTGCCTGTTGATATTATCTAAATGAGATGAGATTTCACTTTTCCGAATGATAAAATCTTTTTCCGACATGGAAGTCTCAGAATATAAATAAAGGTTCTGTAAACGCTGGAGTGCTCGCTCCTGCTTTTCTTTTTCTTTTCTGAGTTTTGAAAGTTCCGGATCAACAGCTGCCTTTTTCTTTCGTGGGCTCTTGACTGAAAAAATATAAGATCTGTCAGAACCATATCTTGACAGGAGATTAAAAAAGCTATTAAGCCCATTTTCTTCAACAGAAGATACTTCGGAGAAAACAGATCCGGATAAAAGAGCAGCGTTCAATTCATCTGGTGTATTTATTGTAGAAAATGTTTTCTTGGCGTTGAGCATATTCAGAATGTAATTGATAACGAATTCACCTATGACGATATCATTTACAGTAGGATTATTACATTTTTTAGTGTTGCGTCTTAAAGGACAACCGTAGTTTGAAGTACGATATCCATCAACATGAAGTCTGCCAGGGGTAGACACCATCTTACTGCCGCATTTATCACAATACATAATTCCTTGGAAGATATGTGTTTTTGTAGAAAGATGAACCCTTCCTGGAAGATTGTCCATATTTCGTTTGTTAGATTTCATAATACTTCTCATTGCTTGATGCTCTTCCAGTGTAAATATTGCCGGATGGTGATTTTGAATCATAACCCATTCTTCTTCCGGGTTGATTGTTCTGCTTTCTACTCCTTTGTATCGATTATATCGGTAGATTCCTGCATAAAAAGGGCTTGAGGCGATGATCCATACTGAATGAGGGGACCAGCTTACCCCAGCTCGTGTTTTATATCCTTTTTCGTTCAAAGCTCTGCTGACATAAGCAAGTGACCGATTAAGCAGATAAAGATCTTTTAATTCACGGCAAATGGAGGCTTCGTCTTCACGTATGAAAAAGACTTTTTCTTTAGGATCATAACTATATCCAAAAGGAATGCGTCCACCGTTCCATTGGCCACTGTTAGCTCTTGATATCATAGTTGCTGTTACTCGCTCAGATGTCATGTTTCTTTCCAGCTCGGCAAAAACCAATATGATTTTCAACATGGCTTCTCCGATTGCAGTTGAGGTATCAAATTGTTCGTTCTTACTTACAAAGGTTACACGTAGCGAACGCAGCTCCTCATACATTTCCGCAAAGTCCAATAGATTTCTGGATACCCTGTCTATTTTCCAAACCAGAACATGAGTGAATTCGCCCTTTCGGATTCTCCCCATCATATTCTGAAATGCTGGTCTGTCTGTATTTTTTCCAGAATACCCTGCATCTTCAAAAATTTCATAATTATCGGTTCCGAGGATGAGCTGGCAGTATGCAATTAAATCCTTTTTCTGCATGGGGATAGAGTCTTTGTCTACCTGATGAATGGTAGAAACTCGAATATATATAGCGACTTTTGTTTCGCGTACAGACGGAGTGTTGCCGATTAGATTAGTTCTCTTTCGTGCCATATGGATGCTCCTTTGTTGAAATATATGTAATATCTGTTTGACAAAAAGTATATGAATAGATATAATGTACTTAACAAGAGAACCGTTGGTCAGTGCACACCTGACCGCCGGATAGAGTAGTAACTAAAAAATAGCGCCTTACTTTACCAGAGCAGGGGCGCTATTTTTTATGCATTAAATTGATAACAAGAGTTACAACTGCACAAAGCATAATTACAAAGGTAAAAAGATCTCCATATGTAACCATCAGCACCAGCCTCCTTTCACATAAGTGTCCGGCGGCTGACATAACACCCCAACGGTTCCCCAGTTAAATATACTATTCTGTTTTTTCTTCTTCCATCTTCTCCATCATTCCCAAAAAGATACGTTTTCCCTTCTTGGATAACTGACGGTACCGCAGGATGATATCCTGTTCGTCTTCTGAAGCAATGGCACAGCTGTATTCAGAATTCCCTACTAAATAATCTATGGAAGTATCAAGGGCTTTAGAGAGCCTGCCGGCAACATCTATCCCTGGGATAACTGTTCCTGTCATGATATCCTCAAAGGAATCTTCGGGAATTTCTGATTTAGTGATCAGATCGGACGGGTTCAGCTGCAACTGATCCATCCGGTCTTTTATTTTTGCAGAAAGAGCAGGAGCTTCTTTTTGCTCTGTTGTAGAATATTTTTCAGTGGTCCGGCCAAGAAGATAATCTGCCGGCACACCGAAATATTTTGCGCACCGATTAACCAGTTCGGTGGATGGCTTGGTATAGCCTCTCTCAATATTCGAGATTACCTGGGCAGAAACTCCTACGGCTTTTCCCAACTCAGACTGGTGTAGACCTGATTCAGTGCGGAGAGATTTGATTCGTTTTTGAATGTTCATTCTTCAAAACCTCTAGTATTTGCTCTTTAATTGGACTCCTATATCAGAAATTTTTCCTGCATCAATCAAAAATCCAAAGGTGGCTGTTTTATTATAAGATATTTTGTCTCCAATTTGCGGAAGAGGGATAATTTCTCCACAAAATTCAGCACCCTCGAATATAACACCAAGAGTTACCATGTTGGTATCTATAGATGAAAGAAGAGATTCTATATCATCGGAATCGGTAGCCTCTATTTGAGAATTGTACATTTGAATTATTTTATCTTCTTTTTCAGTATCGACGCCATCTTTATAACCTACTTGTACAGAAAAATCTTCTTTGTTATAAACAGAAAATATTTTTGAAACATCATCTCCTATTTTTAAACCTCGAAAAGATGTACTGCCAGGATAATCGGAAGAACTCATGTAATCGTCAGAATTAACATAATTAATTTTATTACCCTGACTATCGTACAAATAGAAGTCGTCTTCTGAAAACCAGCCTTTTTTATTGACATATTGAGAAAGTACATTCTGGGAAGCGCCCTCTATTATGTATTCTCCGGTCTTATAGTCAATTATTTCATAAGCGTTTTCCTTGGAATATTTTGGGCTTACCCAGTAATAAATCATATCTTCAACACTATTGTAAACATTGGTTACATATGAGCATTCCCAAGTGTTTTCTTTGGAAAAAAAGCAAGTTGCTTCAATAAGCACTCCGTCCGCAGACATAATCAAACCAATAGCGGCTTGATTTGGCTCATCACGAGATAACTCGTAAGAAGTGACCTCTTTTACACCCATATCCGTTAAAGCCTGAGAAATTACATCACATAATTGAATAGAATCCCCAGTCACATATTCGCTAGAAATACTGATTTGATAATCTGGAGCAGCGGATACAGGGATAGAAGACACAAATAATTGAGAAAGTGCAATTAAGGATATCAATATTTTCTTTTTCATATTTTTATTTTCCTTTCCTGCTTCGGTACCACTCGAAGCTTATTATTTTGCTTGTTTAAGTTTCTTATTTGAAGCCTCTTGATCAAGATGCTTCAAATATCCTTTTAGTTCACCTTTAAATTCTAATTGAGCATCTCTTGGAAGTTGATGAAATAAGGAAAGAATTTCCATATCGAATTCCGTATACTCTGGGGTCTGTTCTTTTCCAGTGAGAAGAAATTCACAAGAAGTATTTAGCATATTTGCTACTTTTAATAACTTGTCAGCAGCTGGCGGGCTATTATCCCATCTACGAATTGTTCCATTACCAAAACCAGCAGACTCCTCTAAAAGCTTTAAATTTAAGTTATTTTCTTTAGCGAGCTCTTTAATACGAGAAACTAGGGTCATGACACAAAAAATCCTCCAAAATAGCAAAAATGCGAAAATAACTATTGACATTTAGCATATCTGCTATTATTATTAAAACTGTAATAAACAAATGTTTAAAACGAAATAAAAAATGTAGCAGAAATAATTGCAAATAAAAATATTTCCTCGAGTATGGCCGCCACAGCTATTAAGAGGTTGCATCATTTTGATTCACAATATTTTTCTGCCATTACAATTTTATAGCAATTTTAAACAAATGTAAATAACAAATGTTTACTGTAACGACTGGAGGTGATTTTGTGAAACGAAAATTATCCCCTTGGTGCAAAGAAGTAAAGAAGACATTGATCGACAGGGATATGACAGTAACAGATTTGTGTGATCAGGTTGGTATGTGTCGAAATTATGTGAGCCGGACTATCAATGGCGCTTCATATGCACCAGCTTTAGCTGAGACAATCAGTAAAGCATTGGATATCAATACAGAGTACACAATTTAATAGGTTGTAACTACATCATAGCATTAAAGAAAGGATAGAAAAATGTCGAAGTATGCCACGAAAGCGGCTGGCAATATGTTTTGCCAGGCACGGTACGAAGCGGCAAAGTTCAATGAGCGGTTAGGTAGCCGCGAAGGAGCTGCTGAGGAACTTGGTGTTGACCGGACAAGGCTTGCACGGATAGAACTTGGGAGTGTTACTCCTTATCCAGAGGAAGTGCTTCTGATGGCGGATATCTATAGAGCTCCTGAATTAAAAGGTAATTATTGCCGGGAAATGTGCCCTCTGGGAAAAGGAATGCCAAAGATCGAGAATCAGGATATTGATAGGATTGCACTCAGGGCGTTGTGCTCATTCCGGAAGATCAACGAAGCCAAAGAACTCCTGCTGGATATTACGGCAGATGGAGTTATTACAGAGGATGAAAAGCCAGATTTAGAGAAAATCATAAACACCTTGAATGAGGTTAATGAGGTAACTCAAAATTTGAAAAACTGGATTGAAAAATCTTTGAAATGAGGGGAGGAGGTTTAATGCAGAAGAAATTATCTCCCTGGTGCAAGAAAGCCAAGATAGCAATGATTCAGAATGATATCTCTGTTAATGATCTGGCCGAAGAACTTGGCTGTTCCAGATGCTATCTTTCGTCAACTTTAAATGGAAAGAATACCAGCATAGAAATCAGAAGAAGAATCAGCGATTATCTTAATATTTCGGATTCAGATAATTAAAAGGAAGTGTTTTGATGGACCTTAAAGAAAAATTAAAAGAAATATTAAAAAAGAACTATGGAATTACATCAGACGCAGAGCTTCTGGAGGAACTGAACAATATGGAAAGTGTTGATCTTGGAATTTTTGTAACCCAGATTGATACAGAGAAGACAGCATAGATGAAGGAGGTGCGAAATTGCTTACAACAGAAGATATGAAGAAATATCATACAACAGCTGAGAGAATTTTAAATGCGCTGGATAACAGTTCGGTACCGATCAGCTGGCATGAAATGGACAGATGCGCATTACAGAGCGTTATCGCCAAAGAATTGATCTTAATTGATAAGGAGGCAAGATAATGGATGTACGCAAAGTGCAAGATATGCGAAAGAATGTGGAACATCAGTACATTACAGAAGATTCCAAAACACGGATATATCTGTCCGTGGTGCGAGAATTTAATGAGAAGGAGTATGAGGAATATTCCAAAAAAAAGAAAAGAGCGAAAATAAAAAAGAGAATTCGCTTCTTGAAAAGGTCGATGGTTTACATCGTTCCTACAGCAGTCAGCCTTATCTTCTTCGGATATCTGAGCGATATGCTTTGCGCAATAAGGGGAAGCGCAGAACTCGGATCCGAATGGATAGCAATTCCGCTCATGTGGGTGTGGGTATACGCATTGACCAGATTCGCTGTAGGAGATGCATATTAAAAGCCCCAGATGCTTAAAGGAGATATGAAGTGTAGACGGCACTCATAAATCCGCATCCGAGGCTTTTGGGTCAGAACTTTAAAAAACAGGTTGGGCCTCATTTTTTAAAGAACACCGTCATTTTATCACAGATTTAGGAGGTAATCAAGTACATGCAGGAAATTTCAGGAAGCTTATCAGAGGTTATAAGAGCATACAGTGATCATAATTTGCTTGTCCCTGCGGCAACAGATGTGCAACTGAATCCTTTCTATAAATATCATGTAGAGGAAGTTGCAGTTGATCTGAGCGAAAATAGTGGCGACATTTTTAAAGTTGGTTCTGTTAAAACTGGAAAAACAGATAGCAAAGGAAATGATATTTGGCAGGATACATATTCATTATCCAAACCACTTCTTAACAAATTGGCTATGGCAGCTGGTATTCAGTTTAATCCACATCAGACATACGGTAGACGAATTGATAGTATCACATATCGAGCTCAGGCACAGGGAGCAATGAGAAAAGCGGATGGGACTTACAGAGCGGAAGTCGACCAGAAAGAAATCTGTCTTGAGGATGAAGAAGATAAGTATCGTACAGAATTTTCTGATAAGGCGGTTAAGGGGATTACAGACAAGAAAGCGGCAAATGCAGCGGCAGAAATATTTAAAGGAAGCTGGGTTGATACGAAAGATAAATGGGGAAAGAAAGTTAAAGCTTATGTTATCGACGAAGCAGATAGAGAACGATATGTTGAACGTTCGGTAAAAGTAAATATGGCTTTATTAAAGAAGACATGGGCCGAAAAAGCAATGACAGGAGCAAAACTCAGAGTCATCAGAGCATTGCTTGGGACAAAAGGCTCTTACACAAAGGATGAATTAAAAAAGAATTTCGCGATTCCAACAGTAATATTCTCTCCGGATTATTCAGATCCACAGGTCCGGCAGGCAATGCTGATGCAGGGTATGAATTCTGTAAACAATATGTTCGGAATGCCTCAGATTGAGGTTAAGAATGTAGATTTTGCCACAGATAGCAATATTATCGATGAAGGTGACTTGGACAATCCGGCGTTTACTTCGGAACTTCCGGATGAAGATATGGGCGAAATTCAACAGGAAGCATTTGCCCAGCCCGAACAGGAAGAGCCGAATGAACCGGATCCGCAACCAGAGGAAGACAGAACTGCAGATTTTCAGTGCTCCAGATGCGGTACGATCATAAATGAAAAGGTTTATGAGTATTCAATCAATAAATTTGGTGAACCATTGTGTATCAAATGCCAGAGAGGAGGCGGACGCAGATGAAAATATTACATACAGCTGACTGGCATATTGGCCAGTTCAAAGGTCCTGTAGTGGACGGGGTAAATCTCCGTTCACAGGATACAGTAAATTGTCTTAATTATATGATTAAGGTTGCAGAAGAAGAGAAACCAGACATTGTTTGCGTTTCTGGTGATGTTTTCCATCAGGAGCAGATAGGTCCGGTAAGATATTCGGACGAAATGATTGTTGCAACAGACACGATCACAAAATTGGCAGGTGTTGCGAAAGCAGTAATCGTAATGAGAGGAACGCCGAATCATGATGGAGGTGGACAATTCAGAGTTTTGAGCAAGATGTTTGCAAATACTGGAAATGTACATATAGTAACATCGCCAACTGTACTCCGTACGCCATATGCTGATATAGCCTGCATTCCGGGATTTGATAAGCAGGAGTTCAGATCAAGATTCCCTGGTCTGTCTGCAGATGAAGAAAACGAAGCATGGACAAGCTATATATCCAGTATGGTAATGGGGCTTCGAGCTGAATGCCATAATACATCTATCCTGATGGCGCATTATACCGTACCTGGTTGCAACATGGAATCCGGTCAGACTTCATTCTTTACAAATTTTGAGCCGGTTATTCCGAGAGAAGCATTGGAAGCTGCTGGCTATGAAGCAGTGCTTCTGGGACACATACATAGACCACAGCAGATCAACGGATTGCATAACGTGTATTATTCTGGCGCTATTAATGCCATGAATTTTAATGACGAGTATCAGAACAGAGGATTTTATATTCATGAGTTCATGGGCGGGGAGATGACATCATCTCAGTTCCGTAAAACACCTTATCGCAGATTCAAAACCATAGATTGGGACACGAATCAGGTAAGTGATTATATCGAAAACAGGGATGCATATGCATTGGTTACGAATATCAGCAGGGATATTTCAGACATGATTGTAAGAGTGAAATATAGTTGCACCAGTGAACAGAAAAAACTGTTGAATATCCCGTTACTGCAAAAGGATTTGTATGATTGGGGAGCCTTTTATGTGTCGGATATTGAGGCAGAAAATGCTATTGATGTTACGAACAGAGGATTACTCTCAGAGGAAAGCGACCCGACTTTAAATCTCAAGAAGTATCTGGAAGAAAAATGCTTCAAGAATCCGGATAAGATCGTAGAACTGGCAGAACCGATTATTGCGGAAGCGATGAAACAGAGTACAACTGCAGAGATACACGGAGTATTCCGACCGATTTCAATAGCTGTCCGTAATTACAGAAATTATAAAGAAGAAAACTTTGATTTTTCAGACATTTCATTCTGCACGATCAATGGAGTAAACGGTGCAGGAAAGAGCAGCCTTTTCATGGATGCTATTGTGGATTGTCTGTTTGAAGAAACCCGAGAGGGAGACTGTAAGGCGTGGATCAGAGGTACAGAGGATGCAAGAAGCGGCTCCATAGAATTTATTTTCGACATCGGAGAGAAACGATTCCGGGTAGTCCGCACCAGAACAAAATCCGGAAAACCAACCCTGAACTTGTCACAGTATCAGGAAGAAAGTGCTGACTGGATGAATCTGTCCAAGGAAAGAATCATTGACACACAGGCTGAAATCGAGAAGCTTCTTGGCATGGACAGCATGACATTTCGCAGCTGCGCATTGATCATGCAGGACCAGTATGGATTATTCTTGCAGGCGAAGAAAGATGAACGTATCGCTATCCTTGGAAATCTGCTCGGGCTTGGAATTTATGGAGTAATGGAACTGGATGCCAGAAAGAAACTTGCGGATGCAAGAAAGGAGCTTGCTTCTAAAAAAGAAGCCGTTCGGATCAAGACTGACTTCATTAAGGCTCAGGGAAATCCAGAGGAAGAACTGGAGACAGTAGAAAAAGATATTCATAAAAAGCAGGAAGAACTTGAAAATCTGGATGAATCCAGAAGAAAACTGCTCGAACGTCAGGAAAAAATATCTGAGGCAGAGAAAGAAAGCGAAAAAGCGAGAAGTGAATTAAAAGAATGCTCTGAGGAATGCAGTGCCATGGAACATGACCTGGAATATTCAAAGCAGACACTGACAGCGTGCAACAATCTTTTGGAAATGGCTGATGTGATACGGGAAAAAGCAAAACAGCATTCAGAATTATCTTTGCAGCTTTCTGACGTAGAAAAGGACGTTATTAAATATAAAAATGCCAAAGAGACATTGAACGGTTACATCGAAGAGGCTGACCGTTACCAGCGACTTATTGATAAGAGCAAGTTCCGAAACGACCAGATACGCAATCAGATTTCACAGTTGGCATTTAATGTTCCGGATGATCTGGAAGAAAGACTTGATGCACTGGTAAAGGAAAGAGAAGAAATTGAGTGTCAGCAGGAAAAAAGATACCGATATTCTACGGCTCAAAACGAATTGCATGAAGTTGACTCATCCTATTCGCAGAAAATATCAGGAGCAGAAAACCGACGGGATTATCGACAGAAAAGGATTGCTGAGATAAGACAACAGGAAGAATTCATGAAGAATTCTGGGTGCCCGGATATTGAGAGTGCAAGCTGCAGATTCCTGTCGAAAGCAGTCGAAGATGTCAAAAGCCTTCCGGTTGAACTGGATAATCTGAAAAAATGCGAGGAAGAGATTGAGATATTAACATCTGAGCGTGACAAAAAAATAGCCGATAAGCAGGAAGAGATTGAAAGAATAGGATACGATCCTAAACGCCTCGCTATTCTGACCGCATCTGTAACAGAACTTTCCAAATATGAACGAATGAAGAAAGCTGTGGAGGAGAACAAACTCGAAATTGCCCGTTTAGAGACCGAAAAGGAATCGAACGATAAAAATATAGGGCAGTGTGAGGAGAATCTGCTACAGGTCAAATTAAAGGCCTCTGAGATAACGGAAACAGTTAATAAACTATCGGAATCAGTTGACAGACAGGAACAGATCAAACAGCAGATGGTTCATCTGCAGACTTATGTAGAACAGGAAAAAGAACTTCCTGTTTACGAAGAAAGAAAGCAGCATGTTCTTGAAAGGATTGAGAGCATGGAAAAAGAGAGGGAAAAACTTACTGACAGAAAATTCATTCTCTCTTCTCAGCTTACTGGTATGGATACCATGTTGGAAAAAATGAAGGAAACATTTTCGACCGATATGGTGAAAGAAACAGACAGGCAGATTCGCAGTAACAAGGAAACTCTTGGAGAACTGCAGATCCAGAAGGGAGTACTCCTTGAACGTCTGGAAAATATCGATACCATGCGAGGCGAAATCTCCACGCTGAATAATGGAATTGCAGTAGCTGCTGGCAGAGCGGACTGTTATGAAGCATTAAAGCAGGCATTTTCACAGGACGGAGTTCCGCATCAGATCATCAGGAACATCATTCCTCATATAACAGATACTACGAACAATATTCTTGGCCAGATGACCGGCGGAACGATGGGAGTGGAATTCGCGATGGAGCGCACCGTCAAAGGCAAGGACGGAGATAAGGCAACGCTGGATGTTCTGATCAACGAATATGGCAAGACAACTCTTCCATATGCTTCAAAGAGCGGAGGCGAGAAAGTTAAGGCTTCTCTTGCCGTTATCCTTGCACTGTCCGAGATCAAGGCCACAGCGGCAGGAATACAGCTTGGAATGCTCTTTATTGACGAACCGCCTTTCCTTGATGATGAGGGTGCACAGGCTTATGTAGATGCCCTAGAGACTATTCGCGATCGGTATTCCGATGTGAAGATTATGGCAATCACTCATGATGATGCCATGAAAGCGAGATTTGGCCAGGCTGTGACAGTAATTAAAACAGATGATGGTTCAAAAGTAATCTACTAACAGGAGGGAAAGATGGCAGATAAGAAAACTTATTATTACTTGAAGTTGAAAGAAGGCTTCTTTGATTCAGAAGATATGCTTCTCCTGCAAGGAATGAAAGATGGATATATCTATAGTGATATCTTACTTAAACTCTATTTAATGAGTTTAAGACAGGACGGCCGGCTTATGTATAGGGGGATTATCCCCTATACGCCGGATATGGTGGCAACAATTACACACCATCAAGTTGGAACTGTTGAAAAAGCGATGAAGGTGTTGACATCCATGGGATTCATTGAAATTTTGGATAATGGTGCAATTTATATGCTCGATATCCAGAATTTTATAGGACGGAGTTCTAATGAAGCCGACAGGAAAAGAGAGTACAGAGCAACTATAAATGCCGAAAAATCAAGGATTATTGAGGATAAAGAAGGACAAATGTCCAGACAAATGTCGGACGTTCGGGCACCAGAGAATAGAGATAAGAGAACAGAGAATAAAGATAAAGATAATAAAAACATTAGCTTGGAGCTTAAAGACTCCAAGCAGAACACTTTTATTTCTCTTCCTCTGGCTACGGGCTCAGGGAACTATGATGTGACCTTTGATTACCTCAATTCACTGAGAGAACTGTTTCCGGCACTGGATGTTGAACAGGAGTTTAGATCAATGGCGGCATGGCTTGATAGTCACCCTCGTAATCGTAAGACCCCGAGAGGAATCAAGAGTTTTATAACTAACTGGTTAGGGCGATCACAGAATTCAATGCCGGCATCCAGAACTCCTGTGACACAAGCGCCGGCCGCAACACGAAATATGTCTACCAGTCAATACATGGAGGCAACAGCTGGATGGTACAAAGGGACAGGTGATGGAAGTGACGCAACAGGAATTTGATCTTATCAGGGCTTCAATCAAAAGCGCATATCCGACATTCAATGTCATGCCAGACCAGTACAGCATCAGAATGTGGTACCGCATGCTGGGAGATCTGGACTACAAGCTTTGCGAAACAGCATTGATGGAACTGTTTGCCACTCATACATACCCGCCGCAGATTTCTGAGATACGGGAGAAATGTGCAGAATATACAGTTCCACACCTCAAAGACCAGGGAGAGGCATGGGGAGAAGTGCAGAAAGCCATTAGCCAGTATGGATATTACAGGCAGGAAGAAGCACTGGAAAGCCTGACACCGATAGTCAGAGAGGCGGTAAAGCGGCTTGGCTTCCGGGAGATATGTCTTGATGAGAACCAGGATGCTGTGCGAGCACACTTCTTCAAGATATATTCAAGCCTGATCGAGCGCAAGACGAACGATGCAAAGCTTCCTCCGAGTATTCTGGAAGCGAAAAATAAATATATTGCACAGCTTACCACGCAAGAAAATGTGGCAATAGAACAACAGCACCGGGAACAGATAGCAGAAGAACCAGAACGTGCGACACCAGAGTATATAGATATGCTGATGCGGGAACACGGATTCAAGAGGTGACAGCATGGAGCAGATAGAGAAAATACAGGGAACAGAGAAAGAGTTCATAAAAGTCTTTCAAGAGCTGTGTTACAGCCGGAGTTCATGGCAGGTGTGGGCGGATCTGATGGCGGCAATGGCATGTACACTTGCAAATGCAGTAGATAAGTCATTGCCGAGACATACGGCAAGGGAAAAAGAGTATGCAGAGTGTATCAAACGCCTTGGAGGAGTGGAGAAGCCGGCCAAGTGCTTTGCGATTGTAGTTGAAGCACTGGAACGCAATCCAGATCAGGATTTCCTTGGGAGGTTATACATGAGCCTCGAACTGGGAAATCACTGGAAAGGCCAGTTTTTCACACCGTATGATGTCTGCAGATGCATGGCAGAGTTGACGATACATGACAATATGCAGAAACTGCAGAACAAAGAATGGGTATCTGTTAACGATCCTGCCTGCGGAGCCGGAGCAACACTTATAGCAGCGGCGAATACATTTCGTCGGAAAGGGTTTAATTACCAGACTCAAGTGCTGTTTGTTGCAAATGATATTGACCGGGTAACTGCACAAATGTGTTTTGTACAGTTGTCGCTTCTTGGCTGTCCAGGATATGTAGCAGTTGCAAACACACTATCAAATCCAGTAGCAGGCAATACACTTATGCCAGAGGAAAGACCTGAACAGGAATTTTGGTATACACCGTTTTATTTCAGGCCAGAGTGGAATATGAGAAGACAACTTCAAATTCTTAGACACAGACAACGACGGCCCACCTTATTTGGAAGAGCACCGGAACAGATAACATTTCATTTTGATTTCGAGAAAGGAGAATACAAATGTCAGAACAGTTAAAACAGGAAGTGGACACTGCTGAAATCGACCGTTTAGAGACGGAAACGGACGTGGACAGTAAAACGATAGGGCAGGACGAAACAGAACTGCCAGAGAGCAAATTAGAGGACGAGAGCGGCAATGAATCGTCAGCAGAAGCAGAGACAACTGAAAATACAAAATCAATAAAGCAGAAAGCAAAAGAAAAACTGGAAGCTGAAAAGAAAAAAGCAACCCAGAAGAACTTTGCGGATCCGATCATTGCTTATCTGTTGAAAAGATGCGAAGAGGATCAGGGGCTTGCTGAAGATGTGATGCAGGAGGGAAAGACCTGGAACAAGTGCTTTAACTATATTGTCGAACAGGCTAGGAAGCAGTCGAATGGCAGAAGTACAGCAGTTGAAGACCGAGTTGTGTATGAATGGGCCGAGGATTATTACCGCAAGTATGAAAAACCGGAAACCGCCAAAAAGGAAAAAGGCAAAAAGCCTGCGACAACAAAAAAGACAGAAGCACCAGCTAAAAAAGTCACAGAAATCAAGAAAGACATTCAGGAAACAAAGGATGATTCCAAGGTTTCTGAAAAGCCAGAGAAAAAAGATGCTGCTTCCAAGCAGCAGAAAACTGAAAAAACAAGTACAAAAAGCAGCGGCCTGAACGGTCAGATGTCACTGTTCGATCTTCTATAGGAGGCCGCCACATGGAAAAGAGAAAATTAGCACAGATTCCAAGAGAAGAAGCCACAGACGAAATGGTCAGGTTTGCCGAAAGAGCTGCGGGCACGCATATTGTTACAACAAGAGACATAGAAAAAGATCTTTTGATGATGACATTCTATCCCATTGATAAACTGAAGAAAGGAGAAAAGAGCGCTCAGTTAAGAACATTTTTTTCCAAGAATGATTACATATCACAGGATCTGACTGCTGAAAGGGTGAAATGGCTGACTGCAGCTTTTGATCGGATGGAATGTATTCACCTGTATGAATATCACTGGGATAGAGATAAGGGGAACAGATATACCCCGAACATGTTTTTCTGGACGGATGCAGACATTGATCGTATGCGTGGATTTTTCAAAGAATGGAGTACAGAAAAAGATGTTAAAGACTGGACAGCTGTGACACGTTTTCAGGACATGGTCAAACAGCGGAGACTGGATGAAAAACATGCCAAGGAGACAAATCCTATTGATACAGTCATGGGAACAGTCAAGGAAATTCCGGAAGACTTCAAGAAATGGGTATCGGAAAAAGTGATGTCATTCAGCAGATATCTGGTTTACTCAACAAGATCAAAGAATGAGGCTCTGGTGCATTGCACTCATTGTAATGGGGTGACACTGGTAGACAGAACGAAAATTCGGTTAAGAAATAACGAGAAGGGGATATGCCCCCTTTGTGGAAGTCCGGTCACCATTAAAGCCAGAGGCAGGATGCCGGCACATATATGGGACAAAAGGATAGTTTCATTCATTGAACCAAGAGAAGAGGGGTTTCTGTGGCGATATTTCTCGGTCCATAGAGAGGTGAAACAGGATGGAAAAACGAATGACAGTCTGCTTGAAATCGTAAGGACGTTTTACAAATTTGCACCGAACGGAACGCCATGCACCAGCAGTTATGAATACAGAGAGTATAAACAGACTGGTATTGTGCGGTGGTGTACAGATGAAGGGTACAGAGAAAGGTCATACTGCGCCTTATATCCGGGAAACCTGCCGGAAGCATGGAAAGATACTCCAATGAAATATTCAGCACTGGAGATTTTGTCAGAGAATAGACCGAGCGAACAGATACATTATGCCAATGCTATTTACAGATATCAGGAGTTTCCACAGCTTGAATGGTTTATAAAAATGGGTCTGTATAAACTGGCTGCGCATCTGATCAATAAGATTCATGACGGGGCATTTGAATATAATAGCCGGAATGGAATCAGGGGACTCAGAAAAAACGGAAAAACAATATTTGAAATACTCGGGCTCACGAAGGAGAACACACGAATCCTGCAGTCTATTGATGGGAACATTGATGAATTGAGGCTATTGCAGGAAGCGCAAAGCTCCGGATACAACCTAAAAGCGGAAGAATTGGAACGGTTCTATAAACTCTTTGGATGCAATACAACGCTGATACGGAAAGAAAACAGACATTCAACGATTCATAAGATCTGCAGATATATCGAGCGCGAAGGTTCCGATTATCGAGTAGGAGAGCGTGGAGGGTGTTGGAGATATTCTTATATGCAGCGCAAAGAAAGACCGGATATCAGGGAAGAACGTTTGCAGAATTGCGCCAAGGACTGGTTGGATTATCTGGCTTGGTGTAAAGAACTGAAATATGACCTCACCAATATGTTCTTCTATTTCCCGAAGAATTTCAAAAAAGTTCATGACAGGACAGCTGCGGAATATCAGGCAGTACAAGATAAAAAGGCCGCAGAAAAGAAACGTCGGGAAGAAGAACGGATAAAGCGAGAGGCTGAGGTCATGAAAAAACTTCTGGAGGAAATGCTCAAAGAGAATGCCGGCATAGATAACGCTTTCCTGATAAAAGGAAAAGGATTGATATTGAGAGTGCCAAGAGATGCACAGGAAATCAAGAATGAAGGAGCTGCCCTTCACCATTGTGTTGGAACTTACGTTGATCGAGTGGCAAAAGGGCAGACACACATCTTCTTTGTGCGCAGAGTGGAAGAACCTGATACACCATATTTCACAATGGAATATAACAAAGGTCGAGTGATCCAGTGCAGGGGCAGTCACAACTGCGAGATGCCGTCATCAGTAAAAACTTTTGTAGCTGCATTCGAGAAACTGATGAAAGAACGAGAAGAAAAGATAGAAAGGAAGTGCGGGTAATGGCTAAGCAGATCATAAGGAGCATTCGTAAAGGCTCGGTACAGTGGAATGAAGAAGACAGACTGCAGATGGTTTCAATGCTGGCGAAAGCAGGATATGCGGTTCAGATCGTAAGAAAAGAGATTCCAAGCAGTGAAACTAGAAAGACAACGCAGTATGAATATGTGATCGAATATGGAGAGAGGGTGGAGTAATGATCGCTATGAAACCTGTATCAAAAACAGGAATTGTTATTCGATACAATTTCGTGAAGTTGGAACATGAATACCATTATTGCCCGGCTTGCGGTGGTGCGTTGAATGCTGGACCAGATTACTACCCTGATTTTTGTGAGAAGTGCGGACAGGCACTTGATTTTTCCGGAACAGAATGGAAAGAAGATAGACAGATAGGGTTCGTAGAACCAGAAGCCGTGTAAGAAAGGAGATAGAATGGCTAAGAAAAGTTGCAGAAGAACAATGGATGAAAATAAAATCCATGAGAAAGCAGTAAAAATGAGAAAAAAGACAGATGAACAGCTGGTTCATTATGTGGAAGACAGAGTGGAGAAAGCCAGAAGCGAAGGGTTCAACGAAGGCAAGGCTTTAGCTAAAAATACAACAAAGGAGTTTATTGTATTGCTCCAGCAGAATAAGATTCCGGGAATCGGAGCAGTAACGATCAATAAGCTGTTGAAAGTGGCAGGTGAGCATGGATACTTATAATCGTTCAATCATAGGGCTTAAAAGCAGATCAAACGGCGAATATTTTGAAAAAATGATTATGGCAGCTTCACGGTTCTATGAGGACCGGGGGATAGCTGTTATAGATAAAACCCCTGAAGCTTTTAAAGTGATTAAGCCGTATAACAGAGACAGAGGCCAGTTCATATGTTGTTTTACACAACAGGCTCAACCGGATTTTAAAGGCGCCCTGATGGACTCTACAATGGTTCTGTTTGATGCGAAACATACAGATAAAGGCCAGATCAGTCGGAATGTTGTGACAGAAGAGCAGGAGGAATGCTTTGAACGTTACATGAAGATGGGGGCCATGTGCTTCTTGGTAATATCCCTCGAATTCGAGGAGTTTTACAGGGTTCCATGGATCGTATTCAGAGACATGAAAAAAATCTACGGACATAAGTATATGAATCGTGAGGAACTGGCACCTTATAGAGTTAAATATAACAACGGAGTTGTGAAATATCTGGACGGGATAACACTCCGGGAAAGGAACGAAGATGAAAGTACAGAAGTATGAGATTTCCAGAACTATTGATAAATTGAAAAGCATTGTGCAGAAGAACGACCAGTTTCCGGCATTAGGAGGCGTTCTGGTAAAGGACGGGTATTTAATCGCATCCAATACAGAAATGACCATGCAGCTCAAATTAGAGGCCTCTAAAGGCAGTTGTTTCATCATTCCTATGAAAGCCTTTGATGTAATTAAAAATCTTCCGGATGGCGAAGTGATTATTGATGCAGACGGCAAAAACATTGTTACGATCAAGACAAAAGCTATAAAGAATAAATACCAGAGCTATCCTCCGGAAGAATTCAGTTTTGATATTACAGAAGATCTGGATGCCCCAGAAGTTGTGATCAATGGTAAGAGGATGATGGAGGCAATTGGACATGTTATCTATGCAGCTGCAGACAGCAGTTCTGCAACACAGATGATGGGTGTGTACTTCGAAGGTGGAGAAAACAAGATTAAGTTGGTCGCACTTGACGGACATGGCGGGAAAGATGAAAACGTATGTTTCCAGACCGGAATTAGTTGCGGCAATGACCAGAGCAAAGATGTGTACGGAAGAAAAGAAACCTGCAGTCTTCGAAATGAACGAAGATCAGTTAAATATTCGCATTGCCGACAGACTTACGGATTATCAGGAAGAGGTGAAGCTTCAGGATCCGCTTCCTGAACCATTGAAAATTGGCTTCGATTCGAAGCTGGTTCTTGAAACACTGAAAGCATTCACTTGTGAAAATATAGCTATGAATTTTTCAGGGCCTAAGATGCCGGCAGTTGTTGAAGCGGAAGACAGTGACATGAAAGCTATCGTGCTTCCAGTAATGATAAGAGAGGAATAAAAACTATGATTGAGATCTTGGATATGAAAGATGTAAAAGATGCAACACCAGAAGAACTGGAAGAGCTTCGTCGGAAAGGATTCCTTCCGAAAACCAGATCCAAAAGAATTTCCGGGAAACCGATTACTCCATATGAAAGAACCAGAGCACAGGTGGCTGCTACCGGGAATAGATGGGCGATGGAGAATTTTTACGCCACACACAGCTGAAAGGTGATGCATTATGGCGAATTTATATAATTTGTGCAGAAAGGACGGGACAGTGATGGAATACTCCATCACTGCATCCGACATAGCAAAGCGAATTGGATGCGATCGACAGGATATCTATTCTTCGGCAAGCTATGGGCTCCTGATCAAGAAAGAGTATTATGCAGAAATTGCAGATCGTCCGTTGAGCTGGAAGAAAGATATTAATCTGTTAACAGAATATGACAGTGTTCGGAAAAAGTTTCTTAGGAGGTGCGGAAAGTGAAAATATATAAAGCAGTGCATGAGAGAGAAAACAAGTGCAAGGAACTTCACAAGGAGATGAATCTGAATGTAGGGCCGACCAGACTGATCCAACCGGATTTTTACCTGTTGGTCGATGTGGATGACCTGCAGAAACAGGTGAATGCCTTGGAAAATGAAGTTCATCGCATGAAAAGAGTAGAAGCGAGAAGGAGATGGCGTTATGGAAGAAAAAAATATTAAGATAACAATTAATGTTGAATGCTCGGAAAAATCTAGTGTAAAAAAAGAACAGATTGCTGGATATCTGCTGAGAGCTATTGCGGGAGTAACTGCAAACAATAAATGCCTTATTACAAATTATGCATGTGAAATAAATGAGAAAAATGATGATAAGTTACAGGAGAAATATATTACAGGAAAGCCTAAACTTACAAAAGACGAAAAGAGTTTCCTTGACGGACTGGATCCTTCGTGGAGTTACATGCTGAGAAATGGAAAAGGGCAACTATATCTTGCTAAAAAAGTTGAGTCTATGTACGGAAGTACATTCAAATATTTGTATTTAGAGGGCATAACAAATGCAAAGTTTGATTTTGTTGAAGCAGAAGGCGAAAGCTGGTTGATTTCCGATTTAAAAGAATGCGAGGTGGAAGCATGAGCGATGTAATGGAAATTGTTCAGAACGAAGACGGCACATTTAGTGCATACGATGACACTTATGACATTGTAATACACTGTGAAACAGAAGCTGAACAGAAGAAAGCCATTGATCTGATGAATTCTAATAGATGGATTCCAGTTGATGAGAGATTACCAGAACCGGACAAATACATTGCCATATCACTTGATAACTGCGATATTCCGGCAATCGGAAGATATACGGTTGATAATGAAGGTGGAGGCACATTCAGAGTCGGAAACCAGGACGAAAGTTTTCTTGAAATTGGCTTATTTGTCAATGCCTGGATGCCGCTTCCAGAGCGCTATGAGGAGGACAAGATAATAGATGTAACAATTAAGTTCGTGAAAGGCAGTGGAGTTGAATGAGAGAAATTCTTTTCAAGGGAAAGAAAAAAGATAACGGTGAATGGATAGAGGGATACCTGTTGGATGGTGGAATGCCGGGAGAAAAGCGAATATTCATAGGGAAATTGGTAATAGGCAAATGGACCGTTATGGCGGATGAATTTGACGAAGTTGATCCGGATACAATATGCGAGTACACAGGATCAACAGATAAGAACAACAAGAAAATCTGGGAGAATGATATTTTGATGCGTCATGGAAATTCAGAAGACCTTGTAAAAGCGGTATTTGGAGAATTTGGTGTAAGAAATATTGAAACCGGGTCCATAGTAGATAAAGTTGTCGGATGGCATTATGAGATTATTCCGACAGATACAATCAGCAGATGTGAACCATTATGCTATTCAATGCCACTGACCAAAGATTATATCGACAGGTGCGAAATGGAAGTAGTTGGAAGCATTTTCGACAATCCAGAATTATTGCAAGGAAGTTTATGAGCCGGGATGATTATGCTTTTCACTGCACAGGATGCCGTTGTAATCATTGTGCAAACAATGTGGAAACAGGAGATAACTGTGCAGGGGAAGCGATAAAAGCCTGCTTCGTCTGTGACGAATGTAATTGGTATGATGGGAACTTGAAAAATAGAGATATGACCTGTAGGCAGTGCGAAGATTATATTGTAACAAATCAACATGCTGAGTATTTAAGAAAAAGGATAAAGGTGATAAAAAGATGAAAAAACAGTGGAATTATGTTGAAAAAGACGGAAACCCGAAAAAGGCAGGGCTGTACTGGGTGACGCTTATTTATCCAGAGAGAAAAGATGGTAAAAAGACAGGAAAATTTATGGCTGAGGTTGATACCAGATATTTCGCAGATTTGGACAAAGAGTCAGATTTAAGAGGCTTGACCATGGACGGAGAACCAGATAGCGGTTTCGCATGGACAGAAGAATGCGGAAGTATTTCAGGAGAAAGAGTGCATGCTTGGATGCCTATGGAAGATATTAGAATTGCTGAGTTGCCGGAGGGAGTTGAAAACCGAAATTTTGAATCTATGGAGGTATAAGCGTGACAAGAGCAGAAACAACCAAGTTCCTTGGACAGTTGCTTATAAGTACCCGGTTTAACGGCGCTGGGAAGCACTGGGCCAGCGAGGTAAGTATTGATCCGTGGGGAAGAGATGCGAAAAGAGTTGATTACATGCAGTTTTCACCAGCTGACCAGTGCTCTATATCCGGGATAGAAAAAGGCATATTTACATGTTATGAGGTAAAAAGCTGCAAAGAGGATGTTTATAGTGGGAACGGTCTCAACTTCCTGGGTGAGAAAAACTATATTGTAACCACTATGGAGTGTTACAAGGATATTTTACCGGACTTTCGGAGTGGGAAACTTGCTAAGCATATGCGTGATCAGTTTCCGGAATCCTCCAATTATTTTGGAGTGATGGTTGCAATACCATACTGGGCAGAAATTACAGATGAATTCGAGAATCCTACACCGATAGATGGAAACACAGAGAGGAGTTGGAAGCTGGCGGCTATTTTATCATGCAGGCAGGGACCAAGAAAGAGATCTATGTCGGAATTATTATTTTGTATGTTGCGGAGCGGTCATTAAGGAGGATGAAGAAATGAAAAAATTTAAAGAAAAACGCATGGCAAGTTATGTGCTCAGAAGCAATGAACTGATTCAGGAAGGCAAAACAAAAGAAGCTGCAGAGCTATTTGGAAAAGGCTTAGGTTATTATAGTTCAAACATTATTCATGCCATTACGCCTTATGCAACCGCGGATGCAGGACTTATATCTACTGTTTTACGTCATTTAGCATCAGAAATCGAAGAAAAGAATCCTGGGGCAAAAGAAATGCGAGAATGGGCAGAAACTCATGTCGAAAAGCCGGAACTCAAAGAGATAAAGAGAATTAAGAAACCTAATTGTAAATAAGAAAAATATTCGATTGGAGTGAAAAGATGTTTGATATCGAAAAGGCAAGAGAAAAAAAGGAGAGGAGTAAAATAAATGAAGGAAGTTATATTTTACTTATGTGGAATCTTTAGCTGTATGATCATATGGTTCTTGTGGGCTATTATAGCCTATAAAAAGGCCAAAGAAGCCCCTTTGAAAGAGTATGCAAGGATTCATATTGATATCGAGAAAGCTATCAGAGAGAATGAAGAACAGATTGCGATAGCTAAAAAATATCAGGTGATTGAAGATCAGGTGATTGACCAGATGATTCTTCAATGGAAGATAGAGTACCTGCAGAGCCAGAGAGCATGGCTATTTGCATTACTTGGCGGAAAGATGGAGGATTCGTATGTACAGCAAATGTCAGAAATGTGGAAGGAAACTGACGGATCCGGAAAGCATTGAGAGAGGATATGGACCAGAATGCTGGGGAAGTATCTTGCCTCATTATTCTATTGAACAGGAGGAACCGGAAGAATCTATTCCAGGCCAAATGACTATAGAAGATTTCTTGGGAGGTTTAAAAAATGGAGGAGAAAAGGATATGTCCTGAATGTGGGAAAGAGTATAGTTCTCGCCCGGCATTATCAAGAAAAGACAATAAAACAATGATATGTCCCAAATGTGGGATGATGGAAGCGCTTGATACAGTGCGAAATTTCTACGCTCCGGGAATGACAGATCAACAATGGAAACGGTATAAAGAGGAGTACATGCTTAAATATATAAATATAAAGGAGAATTGAAATGGATAAAAGTTTATATAATGCAAGCGGATGTAAGGACAGAACAGCACATGATGCAATCTGCGCAGCGGATAGAACCCGAACATTGGTGTACAGGGCAAGTAGAAGCAAAAAAGATGAGGACGCAGAATTGTTTGTGAAGATGGTAAAGAGACTTGCCAGAGGTTTTGGATTCAAACTCTGTGACAGAATCAAATTCGAGGATCCTGAGACTGGAAAGAAATATGTGTGAGGTGGAGCATGGATACAGAAAAACAATTCGTTGTTATGAGCAAAAAAGATGTTGAAGAAATGATTCAGCAGGCAGCAGTGGCAGGAGCACAGGTTGCGAGCGATACAATGCTGGTGGCTCAGCGCCGGGCTGAAAAAGAAAGAATAGACCGAAGACTTCACAATACAGAATTGCTCCTCAGAAACTACAGGACTCTCAAGGCATCCTGTGAAAATGCTGTATATGAATCGAGGGATTCAAAAAGAGAAGAGGTCACAGAAATACTGGAAGACATTATGGAGATGAAAGACGACAAGGTGATCGTGGAATCTATCAAGGCGTCGGCAAAGAGAACGGCTTTAATGGTACAGCATATTGATAAAATGCTGGACGTATACAGAATTTATTGTAGCAAGCTTTCAGAGAAAGACAAGAGAAGATACAAAGTAATCAAGTTATTGTACATATCAAAGCAGTCAATGAATATTACGGAAATTTCAAAAAAATTTTCCGTTAGTAAAGTCACTATTTACGAGGATCTCAAAATTGCGAAAGAGCGCTTATCTTCGCTGTTTTTCGGGATTGACGGACTGAGATTTTTTTGAAAAATAGAAAATATCGAAAAGCGTTAACTTAACATTGACTTAATAACGAAAATGGTGTATGATAATCGGGTAAAATTTTATCATGAGCCATGAGCCATCAGAGTGAAATCTGGTGGCTTTTTTAATGTAAACCTTTGGACGGGAGGGATATAAATGTAAAGGTAAAATGCTCCTTTAGAAAAATAAAGGAGATCATACATGAATGGAATAATTATGCTGTTTGTCTACGCAGCGATCATGATACTGGCGACAGTGACCATGACTAAAAAAGAGAAAAATGTAGTAAATTTTTGTGTTGGAAGCCGGTCTGAGAACTGGATCCTGTCCGCACTGAGTATTGCGGCGACGTGGATCTGGGCGCCGGCTTTGTTTGTTTCAACAGAAAAAGCATATTCGGCCGGATGGATTGGGCTTTTCTGGTTCTTAGTGCCAAATGCTTTATGCTTGGTGATATTTATTCCTTTTGCAAAGAGAATCCGGAAGGAAATGCCGGAAGGAATGACACTGTCTGGTTACATGAAAGAAAAATACAAATCCGATGGAGTGAAAAGAGTTTACCTCTTTCAGCTGATCGGGCTGTCTGTTCTGTCAACGGGAGTTCAGCTTCTTGCAGGAAGTCAGATCCTTAGTGCAGTAACAGGAATTTCGTTCAAAGCCATGACTATTTTGCTTGCTTGCATAGCAATTTCATATTCCCTGTTCTCCGGAATCAAAGCATCTATGCTTACAGATGCTATTCAAATGGTATTCATGCTTGTTGCATGTAGCCTATTTGTAATATTCGGAGTAAGAAATACAGGAACACAGGGCATTATACAGGGACTGAGCGGTATATCAGGAGACTACACAACACTATTCTCTGGAAAAGGAGTAGAGATTTTCTTAGCCTTTGGGCTTCCGACAACGATTGGACTTTTATCCGGGCCGTTTGGAGATCAGAGCTTCTGGCAGAGAGCGTTTGCAGTAAAAAAAGAGAAGCTGGGAAGAGCGTTTCTTCTTGGAGCAGTTCTTTTTGCGGTGGTTCCGCTGTCAATGGGAATTCTTGGATTTATGGGAGCCGGTGCAGGATATCAGGCACAGAACCTTGGAATCATCAATTTTGAATTGATCCGCCACTTTTTCCCGCCCTGGGCAGTATTGCCGTTCCTTTTCATGATTGTTTCCGGCTTACTGTCTACAGTGGATAGCAACCTGTGCGCAGTATCTTCGCTTACGACAGATATTGCAGGAGGAAAAGACATCAGGAAGACCAGAGCTGCAATGGCAGTGCTTCTGATCGCTGGCATTCTGATTGCAAATATCCCGGGAATTACAGTGACACATCTATTTTTGTTCTATGGCACACTGAGGGCGTCAACATTACTTCCAACAGTCATGACATTGAAAAGGGTAAGACTGAATGCAAAAGGGATTATCACAGGTGTGGTTGCTGCACTGGCTGTAGGGCTTTCTGTATTTGCCTACGGCAGCGTTTTGAATAGTGGACCATATAAAACACTGGGAAGCTTGCTTACAGTCCTGTTGAGCGGAATTATTGCCTTGGCCGCTTCCGGAAAGGAGAGACGCTATGCTCGGTAGAAAACAATCCGTTCGAAATAATGAAGACTGGAAGAATGCGCTTGAACACATTGAAGAGACGGTGTCAAAGAAAGAACTGGATTCCCTTGTGAAAAAGACAGTGAAAGACATCAAAGAGAAATGCAAGGGGAAAAAGGCAGCCTATGCATGGAGTGCGGGAAAAGACTCCCTGGTACTTGGAGAGATATGCGAGAAAGCTGGCATCGATCAGAGCGTCCTTGTGAGATGCAATCTGGAATATCCGGCATTTATTGCATGGATAGAGCAGAATAAACCTTCTAACCTTGAGATTATCAATACCGGACAGGACATGGAATGGCTGAAAAAGCATCCGGATATGTTGTTTCCGGATAAAAGCAATAAGGCAGCACAGTGGTTCCATATCGTACAGCACAGGGGACAAGCACGATATTATAAAGAGCATCAGTTAGAAATACTCCTGCTCGGACGCAGAAAGGCAGACGGCAATTATGTTGGAAAAGATAATATCTACACTAATTCATCCGGAATCACCAGATACAGCCCTCTCGCAGAGTGGAGACACGAAGATGTCCTTGCGTATATTCACTATTATGATGTGAAACTCCCGCCCATATATGACTGGGAGAAAGGATATTTATGCGGTACACATCCATGGCCTGCCAGACAGTACATGGAGACAGAACAGCAAGGTTGGAAAGAAGTTTACGAAATTGATAAGACCATAGTTGAAAATGCAGCACAGCATTTCGATGGAGCTAGAGAATTTTTAAAAGCTATCAAATAGCCGGTTGCAGCCGGAAGCCATTGCCCTTCAGAAATGGAGGACAAGCAAGATGAAAGTAACAATCAAAAAATTGAGTGTTCTGAAGCATCCTGAGAAAAATGTCAGGATTCATTCAGAACAGCAGATCAGGGAACTGAAGAGATCACTTGAAAAGTTTGGTCAGACACGAGCACTGGTCATTGATGAAAACAATATCATTCTGATTGGTAACGGTTTGTATGAAGCTATGGTGAGTCTTGGCTATCAGGAAGCAACTGTATATGTAAAAGCAGGGCTTTCTGAGAACGATAAAAAGAAACTCATGATAGCTGATAATAAGACCTATGCTCTTGGAATCGACAATCTGGAAACCCTGAATGAGTTCCTTGAGGAACTGCAGGGGGATCTGGATATCCCTGGATATGATGAAGAAATTTTACAGCAGATGGTCGCTGATGCGGATGAAGTTACCGAAAAACTCTCCGAGTATGGAACTTTAGATGATTCCGAAATCCAGAAGATTAAAGAAGCAAATGAAAAGAGAGAACAGAAAGCCGCAGTGGATACACAATCAGCTGATAATGGAGAGAGTAGCCCGGAAAAGCCGAACCCGCAGAACGAACAGCCAGCAGAAGAGCAGAATGCCGCTGAAACCGAACCTGAGATCACAGAGACCAGAAGGTTTGTTGTCTGCCCTAAATGCGGTGAGAAAATATGGCTGTAAAACGCTGTGAATCAAACATTGATGTTGTGAAGGCTGCGGAAATCCGAATAAAAAATGTATTTGGAAATGGTCTGCCAGTGTTCTTTTCCTTCAGTGGCGGAAAAGACAGCTTGTGCGTGGCACAGTTGGTGGTAAATCTAGCCAACCGGGGCGAGATCGATATGAAGCAGCTTACAGTGCAGTTCATAGATGAAGAGGCAATATTTCCTTGCATGGAAGATATGACAAAGAAATGGCGGCGTATCTTTATGATGATGGGAGCAAAGTTTGAATGGTATTGCGTGGAGGTAAAGCATTTTAACTGCTTCAATGAACTGTCAAATGACGAAACATTTATCTGCTGGGATTCTACGAAGCAAGATGTCTGGGTAAGACAGCCACCTTCATTCGCAATAAGGAACCATAAACTGTTACGCCCAAGGATTGATGCTTATCAGGATTTCCTGCCGAGAACAACCGTATCCGGAATTACAATGGTTGGCATCAGGACAGCGGAATCCGTACAGAGACTTCAGAATATTGCGTCCATGACAAAAGCAGGAAATAAAATGACCGCAAAGAAACAGGTGTTCCCAATCTACGACTGGACAGACAATGATGTATGGCTGTTTCTTCTGAGAAACCATGTCGATATCCCGGAAATATATCTGTTTCTCTGGCAGTCTGGATCAAGCAAGAGACAGATGAGGGTATCTCAGTTCTTTTCTGTTGATACGGCCAGAAGCCTCGTGAAGATGAATGAATATTATCCAGATCTCATGGAACGGATCATCAGAAGGGAACCGAATGCTTATCTGGCTGCCCTGTATTGGGATAGCGAGATGTTCGGCAGAAGTTCCAGAAAAAGGAAAGAGGCGGAAGCAGGACAGGAGCAGAAAGATTATCGGCAGGAGCTGATATATCTTTTTAATCACATGGACGTTTTCTTCGACACTCCGCATAAAAGGCATGTGGCAGAACGATACCGTAATTTCTTTATGGCGGTATCAGCAATAGCAACGCCGACTGATTACAAGCATATATACGAAGGTCTGATTTCGGGAGATCCCAAAATGAGGGCATTCCGGGCACTATACCAGAGAATATATGGACGATATATTAATGATGCGAAGAAAGGAGAACACCATGGATAATAAGCTGTCAGCACCGTTATCTACCCTACGATGGGTAAACAGGGACTCATTGAAACCGAATGATTACAACCCGAACAAAGTTTCGAAGGAGAATTTGAAACTGCTTATCCAGTCTATTCTCACGAATGGTTGGACACTTCCGATTGTTGTTCGCCCAGACATGACGATCATCGATGGATTCCACAGATGGACAGTTGCCGGAATGGAACCGTTATGTTCTAAACTGGATGGGAAAGTTCCTGTTGTTATTGTAGAACATAAAGAGCATTCAGAAGATATTTACGGTACCGTTACCCACAACAGGGCAAGAGGTACTCATTTGCTGGAACCTATGAAGAAAATTGTAAAAGAGCTCATGGACGAAGGCAAAACGGTTGAAGAAATCGGAAAACAGCTTGGAATGAGACCGGAAGAAATCTTCCGATTGTCTGATTTTTCAAAAGAAGACTTCTTGAAGATGATGACAAAAGGGGTGACGGGATATTCAAAAGCTGAATTTATCACAAAAATTTAATACTGTTCTATTGCGTATAGAACAAAAAGCGGGGAGAGGGAGTGTAACCTCTCCCTTTTGCATATGCCGAAATAAGATGATGGAAGGGAGGGGTGTCCATTGGCAAGGGCAAGAAGTCCCAACAGCATTGAAGCTGAGGAAATGTATAAGAACGGGATGAAACTTGTTGACATTGCCAAGAAGTTGGACGTCCCGGCCAGTACAGTTCGACGCTGGAAATCAACCCAGAATTGGGATGGGGATGCAAAAAAGAAAAAAAACGAGCGCTCGCAAAAGAAAAAAACGAGCGCTCGCCATAAAGGTGGACAACTTGGAAACAAAAATGCTGTAGGAAACAAAGGCGGTCCATTGAAACCGGGAGATAAGATTGCAGAGAAACACGGAGCGTACTCTTCCGTATATTGGGATGTCCTTGATGAATCTGAAAAAGATATGATCGAAGATATTCCGATGGATGAAGAAATGCTCCTGATCGAACAGATTCAGCTCTTTGCCGTGAGGGAAAGACGAATCATGGCGGCAATCAATAAATACCGGAATATGAATGGAGAAGTATCTTTGTTCGGCTTCGCCAGAACTGAAGACAAGCGAGCTTTCAAATCAGATGAAGATAAACAGCTCTATGAAGAACGCATTGAAGAAAAGGTTGCTTCTGGAGATCGTCTTCCGGGTAACACATATAACATGATGACAAATATGGAAAACAAGGACAATATGATTGCCAGACTTGAAAAAGAGCTGTCAACTGTGCAGTCGAAGAAGACCAAAGCCATTGAGGCACTTGCGAAGCTGAGACTGGAGAAGCAGAAGATTGCCGGAGAAAGCAAGGGCAATGAGGTTGTTCGTGCATGGGCTGAAGCTGTAGTGAAAGCAAGGAGGGAAGAGAAACATGATGGATGATACGGCGTTCTCTGAGTTCCTTGACGAAAGCATTCCCTTGTGGCGTGATGATCCAGTCATGTTTTTTCGGGAAGTTCTGAATTTCGAACCAGATGAATGGCAGGCACAAGCAGCTAGAGACTTGGCTGCAAACCCAAAGGTAAGCATTAAATCCGGACAGGGTGTTGGAAAGACTGGTCTTGAGGCAGCGGTGTTCCTGTGGTTCGTTACCTGTTTTCCACACCCAAGAATCGTTGCGACAGCACCAACCAAACAGCAGTTGCACGATGTCCTCTGGTCTGAGATTTCCAAGTGGATGAGCAAGTCCGAACTGCTCTCTATACTTCTAAAATGGACAAAGACATATGTTTATATGGTTGGAGAGGAAAAGCGTTGGTTTGGTGTTGCCAGGACTGCTACAAAGCCAGAGAATATGCAAGGTTTCCATGAAGATAACATGCTTTTTATCGTTGATGAAGCTTCCGGTGTTGCGGATCCAATCATGGAGGCTATCCTTGGTACCTTATCTGGAGCAAACAATAAACTTCTTCTGTGTGGAAACCCAACGAAGACGTCTGGAACCTTTTATGATTCCCATACAAGAGACAGGGCATTGTACAAATGCCATACGGTTTCTTCTATGGACAGCACCAGAACAAATAAAGAGAACATAGATTCTCTTGTTCGAAAATACGGATGGGATTCTAACGTGGTCCGTGTTCGTGTCAGGGGCGAGTTCCCGAACCAGGAGGACGACGTATTTATTCCGCTGAGCATTATTGAACAATGTAGCAGCAGGCTTTTAGAACTGGATGATACAGATGGAATGCAGTTTGTATCATTGGGGGTGGATGTGGCCCGTTTCGGAGATGATGAAACGATCATATATCGTAATTATCATGGTCATTGCAAAATAGTCCGGAACAGGCGAGGACAGAACCTGATGGCCACTGTAGGGGATATCGTACAGGAATTCAAGAAGATATATAGAGAACATCCAACGTATGAAGGCAAAGTATATGTGCAGATTGATGATACAGGACTTGGAGGAGGCGTCACTGACCGACTAAAGGAAGTCCGGAAAGAACAAAAGCTGTACAAGATGCAAGTTATCCCGATAAATGCCGCTGAAAAGATTGAGACTGATACGGCAGCAGGTAAAGATGCAGCTGAAAGGTACAATAACCTGACTACCGCTATGTGGGCCAGTATGCGAGATCTCCTTGATAACAAACAGATTGTTATTGAAGACGATGAGCAGACGATTGGTCAGCTTTCTTCCAGAAAATACACCATGGCCAGTAATGGAAAGCTTGAGATTGAACCAAAAAAGGAAATGAAGAAAAGAGGACTTGATTCTCCTGACCGGGCAGATGCTCTTGCGTTGGCATTGTATCTTGGAAAAATCAAGAAGCACACAGGTACGGCACCAAGTGCAGGTGCTATGCAGAAATTGTCAAAAGATAATTATTGGGGCTGATATAGCCAGAAAGAGAGGTGATGAAGATGAAAGAGTATGGACGGATTGGACAGAAACGCTGGGAAGGCGTGTTTAATGAAGAGTTTCTTCCTGAACTATCCGGAATAAGAGGCGTGAAAACGTATCGTGAGATGCTCGACAATGATGATACGATTGGAGCGATAATGTTTGCTATAAAAATGCTGATTCGTCAGGTTAAATGGCATATTGAGCCGGGCGGTGATAGTGCAAAAGACCGGGAAGCAGCAGAATTTGTAGAATCGTGTATGGACGATATGCAGAATACATGGACTGACACCATCTCAGAGATTTTATCATTTCTCGCATACGGTTGGAGCTTTCATGAAATTGTCTACAAGCGCAGGATGGGAAAAACAAAAAATCGAAAAACATCAAGCAAATATTCAGATGGACTGATTGGATGGCAGAAGATTCCGCCCAGAGCGCAGGATACGTTGTACAGATGGGAATATGACGATAAAGACAACTTAATCGGAATGACTCAGCAACCTCCGCCGGATTATGGATTGCTTACCATCCCGATCAGCAAAGCAATGCTGTTCAGAACAGAGAGCATAAAAGACAATCCTGAGGGACGAAGCATTCTGAGAAACGCCTATCGGTCATGGTACTTCAAGCGCCGCATACAGGAAATCGAGGCAATTGGAATCGAAAGAGACCTTGCCGGACTTCCGGTGTTGCACGCACCAGATGGTGTAGACATATGGGACGATAAAGACCCTGAGTTGGTATCTATTAATGCAGCGCTTACATCCATGGTCAAGAACATCCGCAGAAACGAATATGAAGGGCTTGTTCTTCCAGCTGGATATGAAGCTGAACTCCTGAGCACTGGTGGAACCAGACAGTTTGACACGAATGCCATTATCAACAGATATGATGCAAAGATCGCGCAGACTGTTATGGCGGATTTCATCATGCTGGGGCATGAGCAGACAGGAAGCTTTGCGCTGAGTGAAGATAAAACAGAACTGTTCGCAGTTGCTCTTGGGGCGTTCTTGGATGTCATATGCGAAACATTCAATAATCAGGGCATTCCATCCCTGATCGACATGAATGGTGCTCATTTTGATGCAATAACAGATTATCCACAGCTTGCACATGGCGATGTGGACAAGAGAGATATCACGAAGCTGTCTACATTCCTGAAAGACATGGTTGGAGTTGGAATCCTTATCCCGGATGAAGATCTTGAGGATTATGTAAGAGAAGTCGCCAACCTGCCGGAGAGAACGCTGTCAGATGATCCTAGAAATAAGGATGAACAGCGGGAAGCACAGAGAAGGTCGCCGGAAAAAGAAGGCAAAACATCAGAAGTTGAGCCTGAGGAAAATCAGGAAATCGAAGAAGCGAAGAAACGGTTAGGCAGGTGAACATATGTTGAAGATGCGGGCAAGGTCTCGAACGATTAAAAAAAGCGTAGAATCACAGAAGGTTCTTGAAGCCCTTGATAATTATCTTGAGAGTAACCTGGACGAGCCGATGAAATGGCTTGTAAGGTTCTGGAAAGATCAGGCAGCGGTTATGCTGTATAAGGACTTGCGGGAGATTGTAATCGGAGAAGCGGATCCGCAGAGCCTGTTTGATCAATGGTTCTCAGATTATTCTGTCTTTCTTTCCTCGAAAATGACAGCATCATGGGAAAGCGCTTATTTTGCGGCGTGGAATTCAACAGCTGAATTTGTTGGCCTGGAAGAAAAGATTAGTTCAGAAATCTATGTGAGAGATTGGATTATAAATCGAACAGGTAACTTGATTACGAATGTCTGTAGTGATCAGGTGAATGCGGTCCGCTATTTGATTGCAGAAGCCCAGTCATTAGGTATGGGTAGCGATGAAACTGCTCGATATATCCGGCCAACGGTTGGCTTGACGGAGAGGCAGGCAGCAGCGAATCTGAGGCATTATAACAGTGTGAAGACTCAGTTGAGAGCAGATCATCCACGCATGAAAGAAGAATCTATTGAGAGAAAGGCCAGGACAGCGGCTGCGAAGTATGCTGAGCGACAACAGAGATATAGGGCTGAAACAATCGCCAGGACAGAGATTGCACAGGCATACAATGCGGGAGCAGATGCTTTCATCAGAGAAGCCATCCGGCATGATTTGATGCCGGAAATGAAGAAAGAATGGTCAACTGCTCTTGATGAGAGAGTGTGCAAAGAGTGCCAGGCTCTTGAGGGCGTACAGATTAGTATGGATGATAGTTTTGAGACACAGTCAGGAAGAAGGAATGTAACAGTATTATTGCCGCCATTGCATCCTCGGTGCAAATGCGCGGTCAAATATGTGGAGGCAACATATGAAATCGTTTAATGAAATCATGAAGATAAGAGATGAACCGGAATCGAAAGACATACCGGTTGAAAAAAGAAAATTTCAGATCAAGAAATCCGATGATGAAAAAATGCAGGCGTTCGGATGGGCCAATATTTCGATTACCGCAGATGGAGAAGTGCTGGAAGACCTGCAGCATGACATCATCGAACCAGAGGAACTGGAACAGGCGGCATACAAATTTGTTGATCTTTACCGGGAAGGTGGAGAGATGCATATAAGAGGCGGCGTTGCCAGACTGATTGAAAGTGCAGTATTTACAAAAGAAAAGATGGAAGCTATGGGTATTCCAGAGGGAACACTTCCAACGGGATGGTGGATTGGTTTTCAGGTAACAGATGCCGATGTATGGGAAAAGGTTAAAGATGGAACATACTCTATGTTTTCCATAGAGGGAGAAGCAAAGAGAGTAGAAGTGGAAGATGAAGAATCTGATCAATAGGCACCGGAAACGGTGCTTTTTTGATAAATAAAGCGAAAGGAGGGAATGACTTGGCGACAAAACTTGAAGGTCTGCATATAAAGAAAGTTGATTTTGTGGACCAGGGAGCTAACCAGATGGCAAATATTAAGATAAAGAAAAGCAAGGATGGGGAAGAAATTTCAAATCCAGAGGTAGGTCTTTTCAAACGATTTGTGAACTGGATTACGGGTGAATTGAGTAAGTCAGACTCAGAGATTACAAAATCAGCAACAACATTCAATGAACAGATCAACGCTGTCAGCATGGATGCAATCAGGGATGAAATCTGGTCTACTTGCTATGCACTGCAGAATTCACTGAACTCTATTCTGTGCGATGCAGAAATGGACAGTTCTGCGAAGCAGGCCGCAATGGAAACAAGCACAGAACAGTTTGCAGAAGCTATGAAAGGATATATCCCGAACTGGGCTTCTGGCACAGCGACGAATATCAGAAAGAATCTGGCTACACCAGATGAAACAGATCTTCAGATGGTTATGAAAGCACATAAGAATCTGACAGATATTATTGAAAAATCAAACGAAGATAATGAGAAAGGGGAATTGGAAGACATGCTTAAAATCAACAAGTCTAAAATGACCGCAGAAGAAAGAACTGCGTATGATGAACTTATCAAAAAATATGCAGTAGAAACAGAAGAACAGACAGAAGAACCGGTTGGAAAGAGTGCACCTAAAGCGGAGGATCCGGATATTGTAGATGATTCCGAAGTTACGAAAACTCAGAAGTCAGTAACACCGCCACCAGCAGCACCTACAACAGAGACAAGTGCAGACACCGGAGATGATATCTACAAAGGATTACATCCTGCTGTAAGAGCAAGATTAGAGGCTCTGGAAAAGAGAGCGGCAGAAGCAGAAGAAAGAGAGCTTCTTGATGTCGCAAAGAAATATGAGATTGTCGGAGAAAAGCCGGAAGAATTAGTGAAAACTCTGAAGTCTTTAAAGGATGCAGGCGGAACCGCATACAATGATATGATTAGCGTTCTGGACAGAAGCGTTGATATGGTTGAGAAGTCTGGCGTATTTAGCGAAATTGGGAAGTCCTTCTCAGGCAATCCTGTAGCATCTATTAAGAAGTCTGCAGCAGAAAGTAAGATCGATACTATTGCAAAGGGATATATGGAAAAAGACTCTGCTCTGACATATAATGCAGCTCTTGCAAAAGCGTGGGAGGATCATCCAGAACTCTTGGATGAATATGAAGCAGAAGCGGGCTATTGAGAAAGGAGTGAAGAAAGATGGGTACAAACTTTAACGGAACAATGATCAACCAGTCTGTGACTATCGCAGAAAAGGCAGGAGCTGATATTGCAGATGTCCGCAATCTTATTCTGAAATATGATGAAGATGGAAATGTAGTGATCGCCGCAAACGGAACAGCACCCCTGCTCGGCTTATCTATTATCGAAGGTGGCTACAACGATATTTCTGGTGCTGAATCAGGAAAAGTAAAGAAAGGTGATGATCTTGAAATCCAGATCAAGGACATTGGCTATGCAATTGCGTCTGCGGAAATCAAAAAAGGACAGGAAGTCACAGCCACCACAGGTGGAAAGGCAGCAGTAGCTAAAGCGGGAGAGTACGTGATTGGTGTTGCCCTCAATTCTGTGTCTGCCGGAGGATACAGCAGAATCCAGATTGCAAAATATCAGAAAGCAAAAGCGTAAAGGAGGAATGTAAACATGAGAAATACAACAGCGGGAATTAAGGCTGAAATCGCAAAAGGCGTGTTCAGACCCCACACAGCACTTACTAACATGGCACTGGCTTA
Source organism: Blautia sp. DFI.1.216 (assembly GCF_020594215.1). NCBI lineage: Bacteria > Bacillati > Bacillota > Clostridia > Lachnospirales > Lachnospiraceae > Blautia > Blautia sp. DFI.1.216. The sequence goes on along the minus strand of NZ_JAJDML010000001.1, from coordinate 109,043 downwards.
TTACCAGAATGCCAGCAATTATTTCGCAAAAGCTCTTTTTCCAACCTGTCCGGTAGGTCTTTCTTCTGACAATTACTACATTTTTAGCAGAGAAGATCTCCTGAGAGATAACTGGCAGAGAAAACCGGCATATGGCAAAGTTGACCCGACAACAATTGGCGAAAGCACTGACAACTATGTCTGCAAAGTAGATCAGATGATTATGGGTATCGACCAGATTCGCCAGACCGACCTTTCCAGACGTCAGGGTCCATCTATCATTCAGCCTAAACAGCAGCGCACTAGAACAATTGCAGAACAGGCTAACATCCACCAGGACCGTTTGTTTGCAGCGAGCTATTTCAAAGAAGGAGCATGGAAGAACGAACTTGAGGGTGTTGATAACACCACTCCAAGCACAAACCAGTTCATTAAGTTCAGCAATGCAAATTCTGACCCTATTGCATTTATCGACAAAGAGAAGACCGACATGAACCAGCAGACAGGTCGCATGCCGAATCGTCTTGGTCTTGGTATTAATGTATTTAATGCTCTGAAAGTACATCCGGGCATCCTCGAAAGGGTTAAATACGGTGGAAGCACCGCAAATCCGGCATCTGTAACAGAGAATGTGCTTGCGCAGTTGTTTGGAGTTGAAAAGATTGTAGTGCTTAAATCCATTATGAACAGTGCAAGCATGGGCGCAGATGAAGAAATGCAGTATATCGGAGATCCGAACGCATTTCTACTGGCTTATGCAACTAACGCACCGAGTATCGATGAACCGTCTGCAGGTTATATCTTCACATGGGATATGCTCGGCAATGGACAGATGCTTCCGATCCTGAACTATCTTGGAGAGAATGGCACACATACTGAGTACATTGAAGGTCTTATGGCGACAGATATGAAGAAGACATCTGACGATCTTGCAAGATTTTATAAAGCTGCAGTTTAAGGAGGAACCTATGAAACTTGTTGCAAACAAGCCATGCAATCTGAATGGAAAGAAATATTTCATCGGTGAAGAAGTCCCGGTTGAAGAAGTGGTTGATTACGCCAGTTTAGTAAAGATGGGGCTGTTATCAGTGATTCATGACGCTGTTCCGGAGGATAATCTTGAAGAATGTGTTGCTATGGTAGGAGAGGTAAGCTTTTCTATTCCAATTGTCAAAGGTCACGAGACGATTGATTTGGACGTTACAGAGCCTCAGATGCAGGATGCAGTAAAAACTATGCAGATGAGTGCAGATGCTGCTGTAGCTCATATTAGAGGGAATATTGAGGACGATACAACGCTTATTATCATCAATGCTCTTGACTCCAGAGCAACCGTAAAAAAAGCAGCAGAGTCAAAAGCCAAAAATCTCATTGAACAGGAAGAAAGTAAAGGTGATGCCTGATGGCAGGAACTTATACATATGAACCTGCCATGATCACATCGTATGGGAAAGATCGAATGAGGTTTGAACTTGGAGATGTGATGGTAGATGGAAAAGAGAGAACTTGTGCATTGTCAGACGAGGAATACATCGTTTTGTGTGATGATGTTCAGTCTGCGAAAGATTGGAAACGGGCAAAATTAAAGTGCCTTGAAAGTATATTTCGCAGGTTTTCTTTTGAACCTGATACAACAGTTGGCCCTACCTCATTCAAATTTGGTGATAGGGCTAAATTGTGGCAGGAAGAATATGAGAAGCTGAAGAAAGACCTGAAACTTGCTTCTGTATCCCCATCGGCTATTCTGATGAATGCCGGAGATACAAGCAAACAGCCAGTGCCATATTTCTACAACGGAATGATGAGCCATGAAGAAAGTGATGGTGTAGATATATGATTAGTCCATTTGGCTTGATGTATCTAAGACCGGGAAATTTATGGACAGATTTTGTGGTAAGACGAAAGAGCATTCGCAACATACTCGGACATCCTGTGTCAGATTTTGAAGCGAAAGGCGAGATATCAGGAATACTTGCTGAAGCATCTACACATGAATCTGACCGAATGAAACACAGGTGGGATCAGGAACAGCATTCCTTAACCCACACTCTTGTTATCCGAGATTCTGCAAATGTAAAGCAGGGAGACTATCTAACTACCGCAGGAAGAACCTTCCTCGTTCTCTTGTGTGAGGATCCCGGAAACCTTGGAGCAACTGGCTTAATATATCTTGAAGAAAGGAATGATCTGAAATGACGCCTGCCGAAGCAGCAGAAGCAGTAAAAGTTCAAGTTCAAACAGACAAGGAACGGATAGAGCAGCAGGTGATCGCAAGATATCCAAGGGCTTCAAATGCCCTTAGAAATGCTGCATTATCTGTACTGGCAAATCCAAGCCCGTCAGCTCCGGGCAGTCCACCGGGTGTTCGGAGCGGACATTTAAAAAATAACTGGCATATGAGCGGCGGTGCGGTATGCATTACTTCAGGTATGGGATATGCTGGCTATCTGGAACATGGTACCAGAAAGATGGCGGCCCGTCCTTTTGTTGACAAAATACAGCAGACGGCATTACCGAATGTTATGGCTATATTTGCAGAAATCGGAGGTTGATATGCTTATTGATCACATTGAACGAGCAGAATTTAATGCGGAGGAAATGCGAAGAGGAACTCTCGTCTTTGCAAAACATAAAACATGGAAAGAGGGAATCTCAGGTATTGTTTATCGCGCTTCTGCGGAACAGATTACAGTAATGTATCCGAATTCTCTGACAAATACCCAAAATCATTTTTTTATACCAGTTTCAGAAGTTTATAAAAATGAGTGGGAAATAAGATATTCGGGCGATGGTCTTCGTACTGTTCAGGAATACAAGGAGGCTGCGGATGAATCTTAGCGAACTGATTTTTAAACGTCTCTCTGCAGACGAAAATTTGCAGACAATGCTTGCTACATATGCCGGAGCACCTGCAATATTTGATTCTGAGTTTCCGGCAGACCAGCAGGAAGGATGGGAAGGAGCCACGCAGTATCCGAGGATATGCTACCGTATCGATATGCAGGTCAATCAGGAACGATCATCGGCGGGAACCTTGTATGTTGCAATGTATACGGATAAAACCAGTACGATAATTGAAGATATTGAAACAGCTGTGAAGCACTGTCTTCAGGACGTCCTGATGAAGCCGGCAGGAGAAGCACCGTTTTGCGTGGCGTGGGCGCGCACAGAATCGTATGCGATTGAGGGAAAAGAGGTGTGGTGCAAAGAAATGGCATTTGACATCCTCGAATACCCCGAACAGTTCAGCACGGATCCTGATCCGGTTCTTGCGGTAGCTGCGTATATCAAAAAGATATTTCCAGAGACAACAGTGCTTGGCATAGACAATGTTGGAGATTTTGTCGAAACATCAAGAACTCCCGTGTTCTATTGCAGATTGGCAAATATACAGCATACGACAGGGCATTGTATGAATACGATTTCATGGTTTGTAGGGAAGATTGCTGTACATTTGATTTATCCGGGAGCTGGCACAAGGTTAAAGACACTTGCATCTATCAATCAGAAGGTAGCCATAGATGAGGAGATAATCATGCTGGATGATTCCCCTATGACTATTCAGGGATTAGAACTGAATAATAAGTCAGATTACCTCAGAGAGGGACAGCTGACTATAACTGGTAAATATGGATGTCTCAGATGCAGTGTGAAAAAACATAATATTGCAAGAATAGGCATGGAATTCACAAATTGAAAGGAGAAGCAATGGCAGAAACAAAGAAAACAAATGCTCCGGAAGAAACAAAAGAAGTTCTTCCGGCAGAGAAAGAAACGGAATATGGGGTAGATGAGCTGATTGCCGCACGCGATCAGCTTTTTTCTTGCCCTGATTGCGCGATGGTGGCACTGAAACTGTCAAAAAAGAAAAGCATGACTGTTTCAGAAGCTGAGAAGCTTGTCGAAGAATTTATGAAGAAGGAGGTCAAATAATGGCGGAATATTTCCAGATTCCTGAAGTAGGTACAAAAGTTCGACCAGGAAGTTATTTCAACGTAGATAAGAATGGTGACGATGATTCTTTCGGGGCAATTGACGGAGTTGTTGTAGCTGTGTTTAAAGCAACGTTTGGACCAGTAGATAAAGTAACAGTCTTAGAGAGAGGAGACGATTACACAACAATCTACGGAGATGGATTAACGACTGACCTGATTCGTGAAGTTCTGTATGGTGGTGCAAAGAAAGTTATTTGCTGTCGCCTTAATGGAACGGGCGGAGCTGTGGCGAGCGTAAGTCTTGCAGCTGCAACTGGAAAAGTTAAGATCACAGCAAAACATCCAGGAGAGATGCCATTTTCTGTAACTATTAGAAACCGCTTAACTGACAAAGACAGGAAAGAATGCATTATCTATACAGGAACTACTGAATTTGAAAAAGTATATTTTTCAGCAGGCGATAATGAAGCTGCAAGTCTTGTAAGTGCTTTTGCAAATTCAAAGAATTTCACGGCTAATCTTGAAGAATCTGCAAAAGGAATCATGACTAATGTGAATCAGACAGCGTTTACAGGAGGAAAGAATCCTACAGTAGCAACTGCCAATTATTCAGCTGCTTTTTCACAGGCAGAAAAATATTTCTTCAATACAATTTGTGTTGATACAGAAGATACAGCAGTACATGCGCTGTTACAGGCATTTCTGGACAGAATTTATGAAACCAGTCAGTTTGGGATTGGAGTTGTTGCAGAGAAAGATAACAAAGATTTAGACGAAAGAATGAATGCGGCAGCAGGATTTGATGGTGAGAATATAGTTTATGTTCTCAATCCAAAAGTCTTTATCAATGAGGGAACTCTGGATGGATATCAGACTGCCGGCTTGATTGCTGGACTTATTGCAGCAACTCCTGCAAATCAGGCAGTGACTCATATGGTGATTACTCGATATGTAGATCTTGTAGAACCGCTTACAAATACTCAGATTATAAAAGCGGAACTGAAGGGATGCTTGGTTCTTAGTAAGTCTACAGAAGATGAGGTATGGATTGATGCTGGAATCAATACACTGATTAATCTTCCGGATAACAAAGATAAAGGTTGGAAGAAAATCCGCCGTGTAAGAACAAGATATGAGTTATTGTACAGAGCAAATGCCCAGTCCGACGCTTTAGTTGGAAAAGTCGATCCTGATAAAAATGGAAAAGCCACTATTATTGGAAAAATTCAGGGAATTATCAATGCCATGATCAAAGAAAAAAAATTAACAGCAGGAACAGTAACTGAGAGCACGACTTATATTGCAGACGCAGATAACTGTTATTTTGACCTTGATATCATTGATAAGGATTCTGCGGAACATATTTACTCATTCTATAAGTTTAGATTCAGTACCAATGCAGAGTAAAGGAGGAAAGGTGAATGTTAAATACAAGTGCTGCAACAGACGCGAGACATAGTCGTTCAGGTAAAGATGCCATGCTTTACAATGCAGATGGGGTTCCGTTTGCGCAGGTAAGCAGTTTTCAGTCGAAAACATCTTTTAATAATACCAAATATCAGCCATTAGGACAGAACAGAGAACTGGAAACAAACAATACTATTGGAGTCACGATTACAATTTCGGAGATCGTTGTTCTGGATGGCGAATTATTCAACAATGTTGTTAGTGCGGTAAATAAAGGAGAAAGCCCGGTTATGACTTTAGATGGAGTTATTGAAGGGCGTAATGGCTCCCAGGAACGCATTACATATCGTGAATGTATCTTTAGCGGTGACCAGGATCTGCAGAATGTAAGTACAGGAGATACATTATCAAGATCTTATAATCTGCACTGCAACGGGGAAGTAGAACCCCGTTCATCACTGACAATTTGATATCTGATCAACACAAGGGTGGCTAAAACTGGCCGCCCTTATTTTATAAACGGAGGAAAATAATACATGGCAAGAACTGCAAATATCGAAAATGAAGAACTGAAAACAACTGAAATTGATATGACAGAAGCTGAGGCAGATGAAGCATTAAAAGCTGATATGGCGGCAAATGAAGTGGATTATCTGGCGGGTCTTTTGAATGCAGCAGAAGATGCAGAAGACGAAACAAAGAAGATCGAGATTGTCCGTAATGGAAAGACTTACTTTGCTTTTTCAATTCATTCGCTTCCGGATGAGACTCTGTATGAAATCCGTAAAAAGTACACCAAGTATGTAAAGAATAAGAGAACTGGCACAAAGGTAGCTGAAGGAGTAGACAATGCGAAACTCCGCAGTTCTATGATTTACAATGCGACAATTGCAGAGGATCAGGAAAAACTGTGGGATAACAAACAGGTTCAGGAAGCATTAAGACGGAGAGGAAAACACATTATTAATGCTCTGGATGTCATTGATGCGGTGCTGCTTCCGGGAGAAAAAGAGAACGTATTAACTGTTCTGGACGAGCTTTCAGGCTACGATACAGAAGAAGCAAAGGTTGAAACAGCAAAAAACTTATAAGGTCCGGCTACAAATCAGCCCTGTTGCACTGGATATTCCAAAGGCAGGGCATCCGGCCGGATGAGGTAATGGCCTTGCCAGCAGGGGTCAGAGCCTTTCTTTTTGCCTCTACGGAGGTATGGATTGAAGAAAATATCAAGAAAAATGAAAAGAGGTGAGATGCTTGGCAGAAACGATAAGGATAGAGATTCCTGTTAATGTGGTCGATAATACCGGTTCTGGAACGTCGAGTGTGACCAGGAATCTCACTGCAATGGAAAGGGCGTTTGAGAGGGCAGACAGGGCGGCGCAACGATTCCAGCGTAGATCAGGCGTAGCAGCTGAGATAGAAATTGGAGCAGACGACAATGCCACCCCGGTTCTTTCTGCTGTTGAAAATGCAACAGAACAGATCGACGGAGAAACAGCACAGGTAGAAGTTTCAGCTGACGATTCAGCTACACAGATTGTCAATTCCGCATCAAATGCTGTAGAAAATTTTGATGGACAATCGGGAGATGCAGAAATAGGAGCAGACGATAGCGCCACCCCGGTAGTATCCGCCGCTTCTGATGCGGTGGAGAATTTCGATGGAATGAGCGGGGATGCTGAGATTGGTGCTTCTGATGAAGCTACGCCGGTTATCCGGGCTGCTCAGGATGCAGCAGAATCATGGGGAGGAAGCGTGTTTAATGCTACTATCGGTGTCATAGATGCGGCGACCGCCCCAATATCCAAACTTGCGAGTATAGCAAAGAATCCGGTTGTGCAGGGAGCATCATTGATCGGTGCCAGCTTTGGTGTGGCAGAATCGGTTAACTCCTTCCAAGACTTTGAAAGCATGATGTCACAAGTCAAGGCTATCTCTGGTGCAACAGGGCAGGCATTCGATGATCTGACTGCAAAAGCACAGGAGATGGGAGCGACCACCAAGTTTACGGCCACAGAGAGCGCAGAGGCGTTTAATTACATGGCTATGGCAGGATGGAAGCCACAGCAAATGATCGATGGTATATCCGGCATTATGAGCCTTGCAGCAGCATCCGGAGAAGACCTTGGAACAACAAGTGATATTGTAACGGATGCACTGACAGCTTTCGGATTACAGGCGGGTGATGCAGGGCATTTTGCTGATGTTCTTGCTCAGGCGAGTGCCAATGCCAACACAAATGTGTCAATGCTTGGAGAATCGTTTAAATATGTCGCTCCTGTTGCTGGCGCTATGAATTACAGCGTTGAAGATACATCTCTTGCGCTTGGTTTAATGGCAAATGCAAGTATTAAAGGTAGCATGGCCGGTACCGCACTTAAAACATCTTTGGCAAATATGGCGGCACCTACAGACAGCATGGCAGCAGCTATGGATAAATACGGAATCAGCCTTACAGATTCTGAGGGAAACATGAAATCCCTTCGAGGAGTAATAGATAATCTTCGAGGAAGCTTGGGTGGACTTTCTGAGACTGAGCAGACAGCAGCAGCTTCAACCATTTTCGGAAAAGAGGCCATGGCCGGCATGTTAGCAATCATCAACGCCAGTGAAGAGGATTACAACAAGCTGAGCACAGCAATTGGCAATTCAAAAGATGCGGCAGAGGGAATGGCTGACACGATGCTGGATAACCTGAAAGGTTCGTTCACACTGATGCAGAGTGCTATCGAAGGTACGGAGAATGCCTTTGGAAAACGGTTGTCTCCGTATTTAAGAGGAATTGCAGGTGGAATTACCGATATGATGCCTGAGATAACGGATGGAATCAATGCGGTTATGGATGTGGTAGATGATAAGATTGCAGGCGTAAAACGCAAGATCACTGACATGACCGGTTCTGATGAATGGAAGAATGCGGATCTGTTTGGAAAGATCGACATAGCATGGGATTCAATAATCGCAAAGCCGTTCGGGAATTGGGCTTCTGGAGATGGTGCGCAATTAATATCCAGTGGGCTTGGCACATTATTTTCGAGTGCAGCGGCTATTCTTCCGGGAGGTGAAAAAGCAGGACTAACATCGTGGTTAAGTGCAGGGATTCTCGCAAAAGGAGCAGCTACGGTTGCTCAAAAAGGGAAAAGCATAGTGGAAACCCTGTCACCTATCGGAGATGCTATTGGTAACATTACAGAAGCAGCTGGAAATGCAAATGATGTGATGGACTTTGTAGGTAATCTGAGTTCCATGATTCCTGTAGGAGCGAAAGTTGGACTTGCGGCAGCGGGAATTACAGCTGCGATTATAGGAATCAAACTTGCAATCGACAAGTATAACCAGACTCAGCTTGAGAATAGTTTGGAGGAGCATTTTGGGAAGATTAAATTATCTGCAGATGAAGTTAAAGATGCGGCGGCAGGAATACTGAACCAGAAATACCTCACAAACGTGGAACTGGCATTGAATGAAGTACAGAATGCCGATAATCTGCGAGCGGAGGCGCAAAAAGCTTTGGAATCGAACGATGTCCTTGAATTCAAGAGCAGAGTTGGAATCACTTTGACAGCTGATGAACAACAGGAATATACGGATAATATTAATACTTTTGTTGAAAGCAAGATATCTGAACTGGAGAGTCGTACATTTGCGGCTCATATTCACGTTCAAACATACCTCGCAGGTACAGAAGACGGTCAGACATTAGCCCAGAACATCAAGGAATGGGCCAGAGCGGACAATTTGGAATTATCCGATTTATCTAGCCAGCTGTCGCAAAAGGTCTCAGAAGCCCTGAAAGACGGCATCATTGATGTGAATGAAGAAGAAGCTATTAGCGCTTTGCAGGAGAAGATGAACAGCATAACTGCTCGCTGGAAAGAAGCAGAGGCACAGGCTCAGTGGGACTGGATAAACCAGAAATACGGTCATTTAAGTGCAGCTGATCTGGAAAGCGGTTCATTTACAGACTTGATGGATGAAATGCGAAGCCAGCGTGAGACTGCAATGGAAAGCATTAAAGCAGATACGACTCAGTGGTATTCGGAATTGGAGGCAATGAAGGACTATGGAAGAATTACTCCTGAACAGTATGAGAGCTACAAAGAGCAGACTGGATGGTATGTAAGAGGCCAAGAAGGTTCCGAATTGTCGAAGAGTCTTGAGCTTGGAAGCAACACTCTGAATGACACATACGGCGAGAAGATTACCGGAAACATCCAGACGCTTACAGAAACTGCGCAGAACGCCTTGAAAAGTGCAGAGACCAGTTTGCAGAGCGGAAGCTATGGTACGATTGCAAGTACCTTTGATAACATGTTTACGTCTATGGATAATGGAAAAGGCTTCCTGGGAATTGGTGCAGATGCCGATCAGAGAGCACTAAACGAATTGTATCAGTCGATGGCTCCGGATGTTAGTCAGATGGGAAGCCTGATTGACCAGTACAGAGAAGCAGGGCAGGCAGTACCGAAGAGCCTTATGGAAGGATATAAGGAAGCAATCGAAGTCGGTGCGGCGGCAGGTGACGTTGATGCGGCTTGGCAGAATTACGCAAACCAGATTCTTGAATCTGGAAGCGAAGAAATGAAGAGCGTTTTGACGGATCCGAACAATCCAATGTACGAAAGTGTACGAGAGCAGTTGCCGGAGGAACTCAAAACTGCCATTGACAGGGCGACGGCAGAAACGACGCCAGATGAGATAACACTTGAAGGGCTGAGAGCTGCTGTCGATGGAGATGTGGATATTGACAAAGATTCCTGGGTATCGGCGCTGAATGAAAAACTGGGAGATCTTGCAACTACTGAAGAGGTTACTGCTGACAATGTAAAGATTAAAGTTGAGCAGGGGGATTGCCTTTGGGAAATTGGTAATGCTCTTGGAATTGACTGGCAGACGATTGCAGAACAAAACGGTATCGAAAGTCCATACATTATTCACCCAGATCAGGAACTTACAATTTCGATGGATACAATAAAAGCTGAAATGGACGGAGATAAGGCGCAGGCTGCTATCGAGCAGGCAATGTCGGCTCTGGATGCCGAAGGGGCAGAAATGTCCGTTACAGCAGAAGGAGTGAAGGTTGATCTGGCAAATGTTGAAGTGGATTCTGATGTAGCGGCGGCTCAGATCGAGTCGGCTCTTGGCATGGAATCCGGGACACTTGCAGCCAATGGCATTGAAATACAGGCAGGAGCAACAGTAACAATTCCACAGGAATTGGTACAGGTTGATACATCTGGCATACAGAGTGCTACTGAGGCGCAGACAGAAACAGAGCCCGTGGAAACAGATACGTCTGCAAATGTTAATATCACTGAAGCAACTACAGATGCGTCTGGTGCCAAGGAACAGGCACAGTCGGAAGTGGAATCTACATTTTCAGAATCTATGCCGGCAGATGGCCATACCGATGTAACGCTCGATCAAACGAACAATGCAGCAGAAGTATATTCTGAAGTGGCGTCTGAAGTACAGTCTACATTTTCAAATCCGATAGCGGCATCATGCACTGTTAATGTAACTCTTGACTGGCATATCACAAATCCATCTGCCGGAATTACAACCTCCGGAAGCGGTTCTTCTGTAAAGGCATCTATTACAAGCAATGCGGAGGGAAGCATCGTTACCGGACCGTTATTATCCTGGGTAGGCGAAGATGGTCCAGAAGCCATTATTCCTCTTGGCTCAAAACGCCGAGACAGAGGCATGGACTTGTGGTTACAGGCTGGACGGGCATTGGGTGTCAAAGAGTATGCAGACGGCGGCATGATTGGAGATGTCCCACTGTCAGGAGGTTCCTCAGACTCATCTTCCGGAAGTTCTGGTAACAATGGCGATAAAGGACAAATCGTTGTCAATATGAATCCTGTCTTCAACATTAACGGAGAGGGCGGCAATGACACAGTAAATTCAATCAAAGAGAAACTGAAAGAGTTAATTAACGAAATGTCCGGAGAACTGGCATCAAGATTACTCGAATCATACGCAAATATGCCGACGTAGAAAGGGGAGAGGGCATGGAGATATATTTAAAAGAGGCGGCAAATAAGCAATCTTGTCTTCGCTTTCCTTCTCTCCCAGACAAGGAGATTACTGTTAAGGGAAATTCAAAATACCAGAAGTACGATCTGATAAAAAAAGGAACCTTTGCATTTCCGGCTGGTCCGGATATCAGATCATATGAATGGGATGGATACCTCTGGGGAAGAGCCAGAAAAAAGATGTCCACCATACATACGAAGTGGCTGGATCCGAAATCTGTTATAAAGAAGCTGGAAAACTGGCGAGATAAGGGAACGGTTCTGAACCTTATCATTTCTGCCGGCGGCGGCATCAATGTTGATGTGACGATTAATAGCTTTGAATATAAGAAATTTGGCGGGAAAGGAGATTACTTTTATAGCATTTCCTTTTATCGTTATCGTCCGCTTAAAATCCAGACCACAAAGGACCTTGGCATTGATAAGAAGAAAAAGAAGACGACAGCCCGAACGAACCTGAAAAAGAGTTCAACAGATAAGAAAAAACAGACATACACCATTAAAACTGGTGACTGCCTGTGGAATATCGCAAAGAAATTTTACGGATCAGGAGCAGATTGGAAAAAGATTTATGATGCAAATAAGACAGCGATAGAAAAGGCTGCGAAAAAATACGGGCATAAGGATAGCAACCAAGGGGACTGGATATTCCCTGGCACTATCCTTACGATACCGTAAAGGAGGCATTATATGATTGATCCGCTGAAATATTCTTATTATTTAGTCCTCGTGACTGAAAAAAAGAAAAAATATGACATCACCAATTTTGTCGAAGATTTGGGATGGGAAGAGCTGGAAAACGAACTTGCAGCCAGATTGTCGTGCACTGTAAAGAATGATAAGACCACAAAAGGCAGGATTTCCAGTTTGTCTAAACCGGGATGTTATTTGTACTTGTATTATCGGTACAAGACTGGAACTGCACAGGAAGCTATGCGTGGCCGGATTGTAGAATGGAATCCATCTGCAAAGTCAAGCAGTCAACCATTAAAGCTGAAGGCCTATGATAACCTGTATGATTTGCAGGAGTCGGAAGACTGTGTATATTATTCTTCCGGAGCAAGAACCAAGCAGGTTATACAGGATTATTTCAAGAAATGGGGCATACCAATTGGTAAATATACCGGACCTGATGTGGTCCACGGAGTTATTAAGGAAGACAAGAAGAAACTCGGCACAATGGTCAAAGATATTCTGGATGAAGCGAAGAAAAAGGGTGGGGGCTATTCTGCAATCCGTTCTGTCAAGGGCAAAGCCCAGATTCTGGCAATTGGCAGCAACAAGAACATTTATCATTTTGCCGAAACAGAAAATCTGATAAGTGTTTCTCATAAGATCAGCACTTCGGGAATGGTTACGCGAGTAAAGATTCTCGGAGAAGCAGACGATGATAAGCGCAGACCTGTAGAAGCAACGGTCGATGGTCAGACAAAGTACGGCATTCGCCAGAAAATACTTACAAGAGGCAAGGATGATAGCTTAGATGAAGCAAAAAAAGAGGCAAAGGAAGTCCTTGATGATGATGGAAAGCCGAAAGAGGAAATCAAGGTAGTTACTATCGACATTCCTATCATCCGAAAAGGAGATATTATCCATCTTAAAATGTCAACTGGATCAGGGTATTACTGGGTAAAGGCAATTACTCATGATTGCGACAAGATGGAAATGACTATGACTTTAAAGAAAACTAAGCTGAAATCTTCGTCTTCGAAAAAGGATAACAAGAAAAAGGATGGAGATTACAGCATCGGAGATACAGTCAACTTCCATGGCGGCTATCATTATGTTTCTTCGGATGCAACGTCAGGATATAAGGTAAGCGCCGGAAAGGCGACAATAACACACAGTAATCCGGGCAGTGCTCATCCATGGTGCTTGGAAAATGTTAACTGGGCTGAGACCCATGTATGCGGCTGGGTAGACGAAGGCTCGTTTGATTAGGAGGGCATATGGCATATGACAGTAATGACGGTGTCGCACGATTAGCTGCGGTATTAGATGCAAGAATGAGAGATCATGCAGATAAGCCGCTCTGCCTTGATTTTGCAGAGATTCAGGCAGACGGCAGCCTGCTCTCGAATACATTTCCGATTCCAATTCCTAAGAGTGATTACAGAGTTTGTAGGCAATTAACTCTTGGAAAGACGGGAGATGCATTTTGCGATGTCCGGGCAGATGAACATTCTGGAAAAGCATATCTTCCGGAATCTATGCGGCAGTTGCAGGCCGGAGACAGAGTGTTGATTGCGTGGGTGCAAGACACTGCTGTTGTGATCGACATTATAACCAGACCGGTATAAGAGGACAGTATAGGAGGACATATGGCAGACAATAACTTATATCCGGTGGTGGATATACCGGAATATGAGGAAGAAAATGAAGAATATGATACAGAGTACAAGCCATCTGTGGCGTGGGACTTAGAGAAAGGAGATTTCGTTTGTAAATCTCCTTTTTGTATGCTCAAAAGCGAAGGACTTGAAGCGTACAAGATATGGTGCGTGAAGGCCGTATCAACAGAAAGATATAGTTGCCTCGGGTACGACGATGACATCGGTGCAGAGATGGAAGATGCCATGAAGGAAGAAGATGACACAGCTGTGGAACTGGCAATTGAACGTACCATAGAAGAGGCTCTGATGGTAAATCCAAGGACTGAATCCGTAGAGGACTTTGAGTTCTCATGGGAACCATCTGTGGTTTATGTGAAATTTACAGTGTACGCAATACACTGGGAGAAATTTGATTTAGAAGTAACATTGAAAAGGAGATGAGAATTTGACAGAAGAATTTGTAACTCCAGAATTTATAGATAATAGTGATCCTGATACGATCCAATCCAGGATGATGAACAATCTGCCTGTTGATATCTCTGATATGCCGGCAGATTTCCCATACGATTTCACAATGCCAACAGCGATTGAAATATCGAGGTTAATACAGTATAACCTTACCCGGACATTGATGTTGATGTTCCCGATGTGGGCTTGGGGTCAATGGCTTGATTTGCATGGTGTATCTGCAAAGGTTACACGAAAGCAGGCGAGCAGAGCATCCGGTCATGTGACCGTCGTAGGCACCGCTGGAACGATTATCGAGGAAGGGACGGTATTTTGTACAGAAGGTACGACAGATGTCGAATCTGTTGAATTTGCGACGACTGAGGAAGCAACTATACCAGAGCAGGGAACGGTTGACATACCTGTTGCGTCTGTTCTCACAGGAGCTTCTTATAATGTGACAAGAAATACTGTGACATTGCAGAAACAGCCAAACAAGAATGTTACTTCTGTGACGAATGAGAATCCTATCAGGGGTGGCACAGACGAAGAGGACGACGACACATACCGAGAAAGAATCCTTGAAAAGCTTCGCTCCGCAGAGGTTTCCTTTGTAGGATGTGACGCAGATTATGTCCGTTGGGCGAAAGAAGTATCTGGTGTTGGTTCTGCCGTGGTCGAAGCTGAATGGAAAGGACCTGGCACCGTTAAGGTTGTTGTTGCTGATCCGGATGGTTCTGCGGTTGGAGAAGATACTCTAAAAGCAGTTGAAGACTATATTGTATCCCCAAAGGACAGAATGAAGCGTCTGGCTCCGATTGGAGCATCCGTAACGATATCTACAGTGAAGGACATGACTATATCCTACAGTGCAGTGCTTGAACTGGAAAGCAATTACAGTATCGACAATGTAAAGGAAGCATTCCTGACAGCATTAAAGACCTATTACAGGGAAGCTAAGGACAGTGAAGAAATCCGGTATACGGTTGCATCTGCATTGTTGTCTAACACAGCCGGAGTAATTGATTTCTCAGATTTTCGTATAAATGAAAATACGAACAATATATCGGTTGCGGCAGACTATTATCCGATCACAACTGCGACGGAGCTTAATTTTACGGAGGGATAGAGATGCATATAGACAATGTTGATCTGGAACATTTTCCTACGAATGAGGTTGCTCAGAGGCTCCTGACGTATGTGACGAGAGGATGGTATGATAAGTCGTACGTCGGAAAATGGATATACGAAGTTATCGGGCTGGAACTGGAGACTGCAAGCAGGAGGATTGGCGAAGCGCAGAAGCAGGCATTTCCGGAAACAGCGGCATGGGGAATTTACTTCCATGAACTGACGTATGGAATACCGATTGACAGGACAAAAGACATTGATGATCGCCGAAAAGCAGTCGTGAATCGACGCGATAGGACGGCCAGATCGTCCATTACGCCTTATAGGCTCGAGAACATTATACAGACCGTATTTGGGCTTTCTGCGAGCGTCTCGGAGCAGGTAGAGAAGTATGTGTTTGGTATCGACCTGTTGATCGGAGCAGATTATCCGATATATTCCGTCGATGTTTTACTGGAATATATCCGAAAAATAAAACCATCTCATCTGTCAATGCAGGCTCGATATGTTATTGAAGCCGCAATATGCAGTGAGAGGGAAAGAGTTCTATTCCCAGCGTTAGACATAGGAATGCAGCATGTCTGGACAGAAAGATTTTCTGTACCATCGGTTGAAGTTAAATGTGAAATAACAGAAAAACTTCCGGTTGGAATGACCGGGAATGTTATGATCTACAAGAATCTCAATCAGTGGAATGGAGAGTACAAATGGGATGGAACGATAAAATTTGATACAGAAGTAACAACGGAGGAATTGTGATGGAAGGAAAGGTAACAGTAGTAGGAAGGACGAAAATCCTGAGAGCCAGAGCCGGAGAGATCACTCTGCCTAAGATTGTAGGATTTGCGTTTGGAAGTGGCGGCTCGAATGGTTCAACAGTTCTTAGTCCGGGAGAAACATTGAAAAATGAATTTCTTCGAAAAGCGGTAGATGGACATACGCTTAAAACCAATGAAAACAAGTGTGAATATTATTGCACATTAAATGGATCTGAAGCCAACGGAAAGAGCATAAGTGAGATCGGATTGTATGACTCTGAGGGAGACATCATCATGATTGCTAATTTTCTTCCAAAAGGTAAAGATTCGAATGTATCAATGAGATTTGAAATTGATGATGTTTTACAGTAAGGAGATGATTATATATGGCGAACGTGGTTATCCCGGAGAATCCGGAGTTCAATGAAGCTTTGAGAATCATCGAGACAAAGGATCTGGTTCATGCGGATGTAGTAAATCCTATGTTTAGGACATTACTGCTTAATACTATATATCTCGAACGACGGGTAGCAAAGATGATCGAACGGATTGACACACTTGCGATTGACAATACCTATGGAGGACCAGAGCTGTCGGCGGATGCAAATATCGTAGATGCAAGCGCGCAGTTCAGCGTTATCAGGAAAACGTCGTCGACAGCATCAGTACAGACACTGTTTCAAAAAGCAATCGATAGTCTCAGAAAAGGACTCTATAGCTTGTTGATTAGAGTGAAAGTGAACTCAAATTCAAATAACGGCGGGCTAATCGAATTAAATGTAACGTCTGGCGGAGCGATATTGGAAACCAGAACTATTACTGCAAATATGTTTGAAAGAGCAGGAGTTTATCAGACGTTTGGACTTAATGTTGAATTGAATGATACGGTTACTATTACTGCGAGATTGCTGAAAAATAGCGCAAATATAACGGTGTCCGTTGATTATGTCATGCTTCAGCCGGCTCAGACAGCAATCACGAGTTTGTAGGCGGTGGCTATATGATATCAGCAGAGAGACTTGTAGAATTGCGGGCAAAAGTAAAAAAAGAAATGGCAAGGAGAAGCTGTGTGGAGCATGGTTCAAGCGCTTCAATGAATAAATTTGCTGCAAATTATGATTATAATGCTGTTCCGGTCACTGGGGGAGACATTACAGATGAACATATACAAAAGGTTATTGATCCGCTGCTTAATGTAGCGGATTTTTTGCAAGATAACAGCCTGCAACAGAGTCATAGTGGAGCAGATGTGATCGTCGATCAGGCGGAGAAATTTGTTGATACCCTTGCAAAAATAGATAAGCAGGCAAGTGATAGTGGGTGCAGAGGACTCTGTACGGGGTTATGTGTAGGTTCTTGCACATCTGGCTGTCAGGGATGCACTGGGTGTACTGGTGGTTGCGATACCACTTGCGCAAAGAGTTGTTCAGATGGCTGTTCTACATCCTGCGGTGGTTGTTCAGATGGCTGTTTTTCTGGATGCACACATACCTGTGGTTCCGGATGTACAACCGGCGCGATGACTACATAATGAGAGGAGGTGATATCTATGGCGTGTTCAAAAGGATGTGGAACGAGTTGTGCAACGAGCTGTAAGTCCACAGCGTCTGGCAACTGCGGCGGATGCGGGACTTCCTGCTCGCGAAATTGCAGTACGATATGTAGCGGCACCTGTTCTGGTACTTGTGATAAAACATGCACAAAGCAGTGCAATCACAATTGTTCGGACGAATGTACTGGATGTCAACGGACATGCGCAGATGATTGCGAGGCAGGATGCAAAACGGATTGCCTTCAGACATGCACAGCAAATTGTTCGGACACCTGCGCAGACTGTACAGGCGGATGCGGAAACAGTTGCTTTTCGACATGCGCAGATGATTGCACAAGCGGATGCAAGGGCAGTTGCAATCAGACATGCACAGCAAATTGCATGAACGACTGCAATACCTGGTGCGAAGGCGGATGTTATTCTTCATGCACATGGACTTGCGAAGGATGCAGTAATACTTGCACCGGTACCTGCACCGGTACCTGTTCTGGCACCTGTTCTGGTACCTGTTCTGGTACTTGTCAGGGTTGTGATAATAAGTGCACAGCTTCCTGCGCTCAGTCTTGTACTGGCTGTAGCGGCTGTTCGGGTTGTGGAAATTCCTGTGGTTCCGGATGCACAGATAGCTGCATGGGAACCTGCAAAAGCAATTGTTCTGGAGGCTGCGGAACCAGCTGTGGAGGATGCTCTACATCCTGTGCATCAAGCTGTCAGAGTGATTGTGGCGGCACCTGCAGGAATCAGTGCTACGGACAGGCGACTACACCGATATATTCATTTAATTAGGAGGAAAAAAATGAGAACAGTAATTATTAAAGTAGACAGCAAAGAGGCAGAGTACATCGAAAGACTGGACTACGAAAGGGGATTTACTAAAGATGTCCTGCAGAGAATCATCGAAGCACACATGGAAGACCCAGATGTAATCAATAGCCCAGCATTTAAGGCTTATCAGAAACAGGGAGCGGAATTGGATGCACAGTTCAGCATGGCAGTAGCAGAGCTTGAGAAAAAATATATTCCGGAGATTCTTAAACATCACAAGATCAAATGGAATCTTGAGTACAAGACAGGAGAACTGAAAGTAGACATTCTGTGCAATTGTGAAATTGAGGGAATCAAATGAAAAGAACAGAACAATATTCCGAAAGGCTGAGCAGATTATATCCTGAGCTGCACGAACCGGTAGGGACAGAAAAGATTCTGACTCAGACCATTACGTTTCAGGTCACTGATGACTGCAATCTGGCATGCAAGTATTGTTATCAGACACATAAGGGCAAAAAGAAAATGTCTTTCGATACGGCAAAGAAGATGATTGATCTTCTGCTAACTGGAGAAAAGGGCATGAGAGATTATATCAATCCAAGGCGTTCCCCTGGCCTTATCATTGACTTTATCGGCGGAGAACCGCTGTTGGAAGTAGGGCTGATTGATCGAATCTGCAGTTACACTATTGGCCAGATGATAGAACTAAATCATCCATGGCTTATGAAAACAATGTTTTCTATCTGCAGTAATGGTGTGTGCTACTTCGAACCAGAAGTACAGAAGGTTTTGCAGAAATGGAACAATCGACTGTCTTTTTCTGTTACCGTTGATGGTAATAAAGAGCTACATGATTCCTGCAGAGTGTTTCCAGACGGTCATCCATCGTATGATCTGGCGATTGCAGCGGCAAAAGACTGGATGAATAAGGGCGGATACATGGGAAGCAAAGTTACTATAGCTCCGGCGAATGTAATGCACACATACGATGCAATCACACATATGATTGAACTTGGATATAACGAGATTAATGCGAATTGTGTGTATGAGGAAGGATGGAAACCGGTTCACGCCACAGTTTTTTACGATCAGCTGAAAAAGCTGGCTGATTATATTTTGGAACACAACCTTGACATGGAAAAGGATTATTATATTTCCTTGTTTGAGGAAAAGTATTTTCGTCCAAAGCAGGAGGATGATCTTGAAAATTGGTGCGGCGGGAATGGTGTTATGCTGGCAGTTGACCCAGATGGCATCATATATCCATGTTTGCGGTATATGGAAAGCTCTCTTGCAGGGCAGCAGGAACCATATAGTATAGGAGATGTGGATACAGGAATCTGCCAGTGTGAATGCCACAAATGCCGTGTGGAGTGCCTTAAGAAGATTGATCGGAGAACACAGAGCACGGATGAATGCTTCAATTGTCCCGTTGCAGAGGGGTGCTCATGGTGTACTGCATACAACTATCAGGTATTTGGCACACCCGATGCAAGGGCTACTTACATCTGTAACATGCACAAGGCACGAGCACTCGGAAACATCTATTTCTGGAACAATTATTACAAGAAACACGGTATTGATAAGCATATGGAGAATTATGTGCCAGAAAAATGGGCGCTTGACATTATCACTCAAGCAGAGTGGAATATGCTGAATAGCTTATAACTATTTTCGATATAATCTAACAAAAAATGATAATATCGAAAAAATATGGTAAAAAAGAGAGGTGTTTTAAAAATGATAAAGCAAGAAGTTATCTTTAATGTTAAAAACCTCATGATCTCTAAAACAAAGAATATCTTTGCAACGGAAGGCATTCGGAATGTATTTGAAGCGTTTTTCCAGTTTCATTCTTCTGATTGGGACAATCTTACGAAAACTGCTGTCTTCGAAAATGTAGAGGGCACGAAAGAGCTGCGACTGCTTGTAGACGATAAGTGTGATATACCTGACAGCTTCTTTAAGACTTCTGGAGTGTGTTATGTGTCAGTGATGGCGGGCGATTTCATGGTCACAAATAAAGCGGCGATCATCGTAGTAAACGCTGGGTATACTTCCGGAGATACCGTACCGGATGCAAAGAATTATTTTGAACAGCTTCTGAGATATTTTGATGCAACGAACACGAATGTTCAGGAATATGGAAAGCTGGCCGAAAGATTTGCGGTTGGTTTGGCAGAGGTTCCTGAAAGCCTGACGGATAACGCAAAATATTACGCGCGTCAGGCAGAGCGTGCCGTAATGGGTATTCCGGGGCAGGTGGAAGATGCAAAGGGAGATATCGACAATTATGTAAAGGGCAAGGAAGCTGATCTGAAAGGCGAGGATGGAAATGTGTGCTTTGTCGAGTTTCGCATTGAGCCACCTTGCTTGTATATGCGGAATAATCCGGATGAAACAGACATAGAGTTCCGACTAAACGGTTCAAAATTGGAATACAAATGGAGGGAAAGAGGTTAAATGGCAAATAGATCAACGGGCAGTGGCCAGTGGACTAACATGGGGAACGTTACACCAAATCCTCGTGGAAGTTATTCTGACGCTGAAACATATAAGTATTTAGATATGGTGTCATATGGTGGCGGTTCATATCTCTGCTTGCAGGATGATACAATTGGTGTGCGCCCATCTCCTGGTGAAAGTACAGACAGATGGTTCTGTTCTTCGGTGCCAGGAGAAGCAACCCCGGATTTCAAAAACTTAGTGACAGAAACTAAAGAAGCGGCCAGGACAGCAAAAGAAAAAGCATCTGAGGCGGAGACAAGTGCAAAGGCTTCAGAAATAAGTGCACAGGCGGCTTCGAACTCAGCCGAAGCAGCAGCAGCTTCGGCCAGAGATGCAGAGAATGCAAAAGATGTTGTTGCCGGATACAAAATTGCGGCTGAAAAGGCTGCATCATCCGCTGCGACATCTGAGAAAAATGTAAATGATAAAATTGCTGGACTGGACAATACGTTTTCTGAAAAGACAACGAGCGCAATAGAAACCATAAACAAATCCGTAGATGCAAAAGCAGATGAGATAAAAAATGAAATCACTGCAACAAAAAAATCTATGGTAGATGCGTCTCAGAAAGCTATAAACGACACAATCGATGCGAGAAAAACTGAGATCAATAATACAGGTGCATCTGAAATTAAAAATGTACAGGCTGAATCAGCAACACAGACACAGGGGATTAAAAGCGTAGCAGCTGAGCAACTGGCAGCTATTAATGCGGCTGGTGGCACTTTAGAGAGTGCAATTGAACGCTACTATGCTATGCGCCGTACGAGAGAAATCTATACGGTAGAAGAACTTGATCCGGATGTTACACAGGCCTGCACGGTAAATCGTTTAGATGCTCTGTCTGGTCTTACCTGCACACCGTCCACAAATACGACAGCTGGAGAAGACCAAATTGGAACCCTCGAAGCATTCCGTCCGATTGAAGTGAACTGGATCCTCGATGATGATGGAAACCAGAAAATTACCGCAATTGAGGGAATGCCGGGATATAAGACGACAGGAAAAGTCAACCGTGGAATCATGAACATGGGACTCTATTACAAAAAAGAGCGAAATGCAGAAGACAATGGTTGGCTGCATCATTGGTCCATGCTTCCTCGAAAAGAAGAAGGATATGTTCCGATGAAAGAATGTGTTCGTCCAGACAATACGGTGCAGGGATGGATGCTCCATCCTAAAGGAGCGGCAGTGGATATTGATGGTGTTCCGTATGTAACCAACGGAAAACCCGTCAGAAACAAACCTTCGTATGCAAATTTTACATATGCACGAAAGCAGGGTCCGGCATACTGCTTTGAAACAGATGTGGATGCTGCATGGGTTCTGGCGTTGACAATGATTAAGTACGGAACAAAAGATCTGCAGGCCTATATGAGAGGATGCACAGCTTACAGTAATCAGTATAATGTTGCAGTTGCTGAAGAGAATACAAAGAGAGTAATTCTCACAAAAGATCAGGCGAATTATTTTGTTGTTGGTTCATTTGTCAGTGTTGGAAATCCAGGTTCAAATACGAACTATGATCGATATTATGCTTATATGCATAATATCGTTGATAGCGTAAAAATCACGGCGATTGAAGCTGTGGATGAAACACATAGTGCATTGGTGCTTGATGTTGCAGCACCTTTTACGACGGAAACAAGTTACAAGGTAAGTGCAATGCATTGGGAGACGGGATCCACTGATTCCGTACAGGGTTACGATGGAAGCCCAGTATCCAATACAGATGGAAAGAATATCTGCAAGATTAATGGCATTGAGATTATGCCGGGAGGTCTTTCGGTATCTGGAAACTCTGTTCATATTATAGAGACAGATTCTGATGGAAATACAAGCTGTACATATTATAGATGTGATGATGCCAGATTGTTAACAACTAATACAGATACAATAATTAGTTCGTATGTAAAAGTTGGAAGTTTTCCTGCAACGGACAATGCGTGGAAATACATCAAAGAGCAGATGGTTGATTTTGGTAAAGGAGTTATGTATCCAGTGACATATGGCGGTGGCGATAAAGCTTATTGGGCAGATGGATGGCATACAGGAAGTACTCCTTCGGCTGGCCAAAAGTCAGCCCGGGAGCTCCTCCGGCGCGGCAATCTGCGCAGCGGCGGCATCGCTGGCCCGTCGTGCGTGCGTGGCAGCCATGGCCTGACGTCTGCCGGGTGGAACCTCCTCGCGACCCTTTCTCCTAACGCCGTACGGGGTGAATGGCAGGCGATAGCCTGACAGAGGGGCTGTCCCCTCCAATGGCTACAAATGATTTTAAAATGATGAATTTAACCGTATGAAAATACAGACGGTTTAAAGTAACAAAAAATATAATATAAGGACTTATGGGGTCCGGGAGCTCCTCCGGCGCGGCAATCTGAACAACGGCGGCATCGCTGGCCCGTCGTACGTGAATGGCAACAATGGCCTGACGAATGCCTGGTGGAACATCCTCGCGACAATTTCTGTGTATAAAAAATTTGATACTCGACCTCATAAGCCGGCTGAAGAAGCCTATACTTGGGAATACCCGAAATACGTGATAAAAGGCCATTCCTTTCTCATGAAGTAGATTGACATCTGCAGAGTGGGAAGGGGAGACTGGCAGGTGCGCTGCCAGCCGGGACTAGTAGACAACCGAAAGTCCCTGAATCACACAGAAAGGAAAATGCCTTTATGAAGAAATGCTGCAAGAATGTAAATATTTTAGCAGATGATTTTATTGAAGATCCAATTTATGAAGCACTTGACGAAAAATGGAAACGGCCAGATGTGGCAAAGTATCTGCATGGTCGCACAAGTTCAATGAGTTTGCAGGCTATGAAACGATTACTTCGAGACACAGACGAAAGAGATCTCATGGTATCCGGTCTGATCCGTACAGTGGCAGAAAGTCTCAGATATGAAATCCAGAACAGAGAGTTGAAAGTAGAACCTATTCAGTATGGTTGGCGGCGAGATGGAATAAACGGAAAGTTTCGAGAAATCGGAGTGGAGAGTGTAAAACAGCTTATTCTTGACGAAATAGCCAGCGAAGGACTGGATGAACTCTGGAGAAGAAAACTGGGCTATCATCAATATGCAAGTATCAAAGGAAAAGGACAACTCGGAGGCAAAAGAGCAATAGAGCATCAGATCAGAAAGAAATATGCTCAATCTCGGTATGCCTGGAAGGGCGATGTAAGGAAATGCTATCCATCGGTTGATACCCGTAAATTGAAACGTATGTTGGAACACGATGTGAAGAACGAAGTCCTTCTGTATCTTGTGTTCTTTCTGATAGGGACATACAAACAGGGACTTAATATCGGCTCCGGTTTATCACAGTTTCTGTGCAATTATTACCTGTCTAAAGCCTATGTGTATGTACTTAGCCTACATAAGACCAGAAAGCACCGAGATGGTACGACTGAAAGCAAGAGACTTGTATTTTTCTGTATATTCTATATGGACGACATCCTGCTCATAGGAGCCCGGGAAGCTGATGTTAAGAGGGCGGCTCGGGCGTTAGAAAAGTACCTGTTGAAAGAGTACGGACTCACAATAAAACCGGATGCAGACCTATTCCCGATTGATTATCGCATTAAAACCGGAAATAAATATGAGAATTACAGAGAAAAAGATAAGGCAGAAAGGCGCGGAAAACCGATAGATATGATGGGTTATGTGATTTACAGGGACCACACAGAAATCAGAAGCAAGATCTTTCTGCGGGCAAGGAGAGCTTATTCAGTAGCTTGGTACTGCATGAAGAATAGAGTTGAAATCCCTCTGGAGATTGCTTATAAATGTACCAGTTACTATGGATGGTTTAAACATACCGATTCCAAATACGTCAAAGATAAATATAACATTGATGCTGTTTGCGCAGCTGCAAAAAGGAGGATCAGCAAGCATGCAAAAAGCGAAATATATGGAACGTCAGCCAGAAGTGCGCTGGCAGCCTGTTAATAATGGCATGGTGGATGTTACGCTGTGCTTGAATGAGCAGAAAGTGACGATTGAACAGGGACAGATGGAAGGCTCGGCAGAGCAGATGATGTATGAATATGACTATCATCAGTTCAGAGAATCTATTGACAAAATTAATGAAGAAGCAGTGAGAGTATCTCCTACAAAGTATATGTCCTATGTTCCAGAAAGCGAAAAAAGCTTAGAAGAGAAATTAGAGGAACTGCAGGCTTCGAACGAAATGCTTACAAGTTGCGTTCTTGAGATGTCAGAACTGGTATATCAGTAATGATGAAACTATTAAGTAACTTTATTATATTATTACAGAATGATGGAGGAAAAGAAATGATTGCAATGTTATGGGCACAGCAGATTATGCTTGGAAAGAAAACTTATGCAGAGGTACCGAGACTTCTGAAAGCAAAGGTAAAAGAAATCCTGGAAGATTCCGGAATGGGAGAACTGGCAAAGGAAGAATGACGAAACTACAGATAATAAGTAAACAATGGTCATTGATTTATGATCTTCTGCTACTTAATAAGGGGGCGAGTGAAAGAACCCTTGATGAGATTGAACGGGATATGGATACATTGGAATTTCATTGTAGAAAGTATGCCGACGCAGATGATGAAGAATTGATGGCATGAAAAGGGCCTGAGCAGGCTCTTTTTTTAATGGAGGTAAAACTATGTATAGCCAAAGAAGCCCGCCGTAAGAGCAATATAGAAGCTTTGGAAATTAAATACGGAGGTATTGGAATGACGTTAAAAGAGATTTTGGAAGCTGGTGGGGGAATCCTTTTTGTTGTTCTTACATTAGTACAGGTAGCGCCAATTAAGGTAAATCCTTGGACAGTATTGGGACGATCAATTGGTCGCGTACTGAACAAAGAAGTCATGGACAAAATCGAGGAGGGAAACGCTAAGAATGCACGTTACAGAATTATTCGATTTAATGATGAGGTTAAGCATGATGTAAAACATACAGAGGAGCATTTTGACCAGATTATTGAAGATATTGATACTTATGAAAATTATTGTAGCGATCATCCTCACTTTCCAAATGGAAAAGCAGTTCATTCGATTTCGAATATCAGGAAGATTTATGATAAATGTAGTGATGAACATTCTTTTCTGTAAACACTGGAGGCGGCAGGTAAAATGAAAAAAAGATTAAAAAAGATAGTTTCGGCGATAAAGAAAGTCGGAACATTGAACCTAGTGCTGATGTTTGTCGGCGCTTTTTTTATATGGTTCAACTGGCAGATGATTTTGCTGTACAGACAGTGTGATAGCATGCCGGAAACATATGCCTGTGCAGTTGTGGCAGCAACCATTGGAGAGTGTGGCATATGCGGCTGGATCCGGACAAACAAAGACAAACAGCAGGATCGGAAATGGGAAAAAGAGGACAGGAAGAAACAGGAACAAAACGACGCCAATATGGCAGAAAATGAGGAGGATTGAGAAAATGAAATTTAAAGAAGCATTTGAAGAGATGAAATCAGGAATTCCAGTAAAACTCCCGTCATGGGCTGGCTATTGGTGGTGGGATGAAGAATCCCAGACAATCCTTATGTACACAAAAGACGGTGACTGTCTGGATATAAGAGAAACACAGAATGTGGAGTATACGCTTCAGAATATTCTTTCCGATGAGTGGGTTTATGCGGATAGTCGGAACTGCCCGATTCTTGGCGGAGAAGCAACATTCTCTTTTGGAGAAGCAATTAAGTACCTGAAAAGAGGCATGAAAGTAGCAAGAAAAGGATGGAATGGAAAGAAGCAGTACATTCAGCTTGCAAGCGGAATCTCTTATAAATCGCCTACCGGAGATATCGTGAACTGTGAACATGACGCAATCGGCAACATGGCAGTAGCTTTTGTCGGAACTTCTGGTGTACAGATGGGATGGCTAGCGTCACAGGCAGATATGCTTGCTGAAGACTGGGTATTTGCATAAGAAGAGGAGGATAAATTTATGACATTAGAATATTTTTTACTGTTACTTATGATTGTATCAATCTTTACCGGCTTAGTGACTGAAGGTATTAAGAAGTTGCTTGAAGAGTCAAAAAAAACCTACAAGGCAAATTTCCTTGCAGGAGGGGTGGCTGTAGCTTTATCTCTGCTTGTTGGAGTTGGGTACATTATTTTGATGGAGGCGCAGATTAATAGCAAAATGGCAGTATATCTTATTGCGTTAGTACTTTTGTCCTGGCTGTCTGCAATGGTTGGATACGACAAGGTCATTCAGTCACTTGGGCAAATTAAACTCCCGAATAAAAATGAGTAGTTAGGAGCCTGTTTTAAGGCTCCTTTTTTGCGAGGTGGACTTATGGATAAGCAAAATATAACTGTGTTGAGAAAAATACTGTACGCAGTGGAATCCGGAGATCAGGTATATGGTAAGCAGGATTATTCCTGCTTTGCCGGGGTCGGAGCGAACTGTAGCAATGAAAAAGCTATTACGATCGGTGCGGGCCAGTGGTACGCAGGAGAAGCAAAAGAACTGTTATACCGGATTCAGAGAGCAAACCCGAAGCTATTCAAAGACATGGATAATGCAGGCATGGAAAAAGACCTGCTGATGAAGAGCTGGGATACATACGCCGTAACAGCAGAATCTACGAAAGGAAAATGTATCGTAGACATTATCAGCACTGACTTGGGGAAGGAATGCCAGGATCAGTACATGGAAGACCAGATACAAGCGTATATTCCGATCATTGAAAAAGCATATGGAACCATGCCAGATAGTGCCATGATGGAATGCATCAATATCCTGCATCAGGGTGGCTTTGACGCATTGAAAAGAATCTTGTCTAAAACTCCGGAACCGTACACTGCAGACAAGATTTATGCAACGTTATGTAAGGATCCGGCAGACTCGACGCCGAACCAGGTAGGAGATTACACAGACAGACAGAAAGCGGTAATCAGCATGATTAAGAATTATGCTGTGACTGCGGAAAGAAAGGAAGATGCAGCAATGACAAAAACAGAAAAAGCAATAAGGCAGATGGAGACATGGGCGAAAGATGATTCTCACGGCTACGATCAGGACTACCGCTGGGGAGAAAAAGGAGATTACGACTGTTCCTCCGCTGTAATTCAGGCATGGCAGAACGCCGGAGTTCCAGTTAAGTCTGGTGGCGCTACATACACAGGAGATATGAAGAACGTATTCCTGAAAAATGGATTTGTAGACGTAACGAGCAAAGTTAACGTAGCAACCGGATCTGGTCTGCTCAGAGGAGATGTGCTGCTGAATGAAGCGCATCATGTAGCCATGTACTGTGGAAATGGTAAAGAGGTAGAAGCCAGCATCAACGAGAAAGGTACCGCTCATGGCGGTAAACCGGGAGACCAGACTGGTAAGGAGTTTCTGATCCGGAGCTATCGGAATTATCCTTGGAATTGTGTGCTCAGGTATAGAGGGAATATTTTCTCCGCTTCTGACACAGAAAAGAAGCAGAACGCAGTAGCCTATGTAGCGAGATTCACAAAGGATTGCAAATGCTACAGTGCAGCCGGCAAGACTCAGGCGAAAATGTTCCCGGTGATTAAAAAGAATGCGGTTGTAGATGTGATGAAATACACCGAAACCGTAAATGGTAAAAAGTGGTATTTTATCCGGATTCCACATCCGACAGAAGGATTCGTAAGAGAATTTGTTCCGGCCGGATATTTCAAGAAGTTGATTTAAAAAAGACGGCGCCTTCTAAAATCACATTAAAATATATCACTTCAAAAGGAACTCTATAAAGATGGAGTTCCTTTTGAATAAACCGCTAATTATATTTTATAATATTATTCCTCCCCTATCTTTTCTTCATATTTTTTTATGAGCCATTCCGGGACCGGTTCGTCTCCGTCGTCACCCCTGTATTTGATCGGGTCAATATTGTTTGTGAAACACCATTCCCAGCTGTTATAATCGTCGCCGTCTTTTGATACGATGTAGAATATATCATATTCGCCATCCACAAATGCTATCGTATCTGTTGTATTCATTGTGTACAGCATGATATACATGTTTCTCCTGTATGCGTACGCCATTTCTAGCGGCGAATCTTCACCGCCCAGAAATTCCATGAACATTTCAACGTCGGAAGATTCTTTCGACAATTTGTTATAATAATCGTAGACTTTTTCATCCCATCCGTCCGGGAAAAGCTTACGATCTTTTATTTTCTCGTTATCTTCTTTAGCCATTTTGTAAATGGTTTCAAGCTTCACTCTTTTAATCATTTTCTTACCTCCTCTTGTTCCATTTCGAGCCAAATTTCACACTGCTCGCCGTCTTCCTCGTAGCTGACAACTTCGCCAGCTTCCAGGCGTTCTCGCCAGTTCTCCGGGTAGTTTTCCGGGATGTAAATACAGTTTCCCGGAAAGAGCTGGTTGTTGCGTTTCTCGTTGACTAAATATTCCATTTTTTCCTCCTTGACTTGTAAGTTTTCAGCAGTTTTATTTTGAATCTTCTAAGACAGCTCGCTCTAACAGCTGTCTCACATAATCCGGACATTTGCTTTTTCCGGATTCCCAGTTTTCGAGCGTTCTAATCGGTATGTTGTACCTCCTTGAGAATTCTGCTCGGGATATCTTTAAGTGTTCACGCATTTCCATGGTGGACATATTTTCTTTTTGCTTCAGATCATCTTCCATAGATCCTTTTGTTTTGTAAGACATGAATCCTACCGCGGATGGGAAAATACGGGTGTAAGTGGTTTTGTTTTCGTCAATCCATTTAATACTCACATATACTTTTGCACATAAATATGGCCATTCCGGACTTAATATAGTACCGTCCGCATATACACAAACATCGCATTCTTCAGCGATAGAATTATCATATATGATACGATCGACTTCTTCTTTAAAGAATTTCGCACGGCAATAGGCCACGATGTCGTCTAACTGGTATCCGTCGCATTCAGGTATAAAACTTTTGATCTGTTTTCGCTTGATCTCCCATAGATTCGTGCTATAATCTTTATCCATTTTAACGAGGCTGTCGACAAACCCACCGACAGGAGAGGGATTTAAGATTTTGTAAGCTACATCAAGTTCGGCTTCAGATTTTCCGCAGCCTTTCTTGAAATCATGCATTAATTCATCCATCATGGATTCAAATTCAGATTGATTATATTTATACATACATTTCGCCCCCCTTCTATCAATGTTCTTTGACATATTTATGTATACGCTCATATAAATTCATTTCATTTCGGTTCGCCATTAATTCGCTCAAATCGTTTGAATCATAATTTGTAGAATATACGGCATAACTGCGATTTTCGATAAACCATGAAGCTTCTTTGATGTTGCTAAGAATCTCCATATCTTTAGCTCTTTTTTCTGCGCGAGCAGGTCTGTCTTCGGCTTCGTATTTTCTAACGAGAGCAGATAAATATGAAATCATGTTTTTTCTTATATCTTCAGCCCATGCAATCTGTTTTGGACTTCCGACGAGTTCAACTAATTTTTGTTCCATTGTTTTCGCTTCCTCCCATGCTTTCTTAAGACCGGAGGAAATTGTCATTGCAGATTTCTTGACCAGTTCCCATGCTCTTTTCATAATGTTTGATAAGTTATATTTCTTCATCTTGCTTTCCTCCGTTCCTTTGATGATTACATAATACCACCAATTTGGTGGTATGTCAAGAAGAAACGCAATTAAATTAATGCTAGTGTACGAGTGCTCGACTTTAAATTACTCTTATCTGGGATATAGCCAGTACCGTTTCCTCTACTCATTCGCCTCTCCTTTTCCCAATGTTGCCATTAAGAGATTTGTAGCAAAGCCTTCTATTGCATCGATGTAATCGACATCTTCGTCCTCCCATTCACAGTTGGGATATCTTTCCCGGAATCTATCAACTATATTCAACACAGTTTTATACGCTGCTTGATCGGCTCCGTATTGGTCATCTAAATCTTTAAACAATGGATGGATTTTACCTTCTTGCAGAAGCGTGTCATACATGAATGTTACTTCTACAATGTCTGTTCTTCTAACAGATTCTTCCAATAATTGCAGAACATATTCCGGTGGAATTCGAACTTCGGATTCCCACGATTCAAGCGTTCTAATCGGTATGTTGTACCTCCTTGAGAACTCCGCTCTGGAGACTCCTATGTAATTTCTCATTTCTGTAATGTTCATAATTGTTACCTCCTTCATAATGAAATAATACCACACAATGCGTGGTATAGTCAATAATAATTCCTTCCATATATTACCGCTATTTTTTCTACATCTGGTGTGATAGGATAAACGAGCTTCACACAGTTAAATTTCTGGCGTAAATTCGATAGGATATAGCAGAAAACGATATAATCTAACAAATTCCGTCATGTATTACCATAAAGTGGTAATTTATAACGGAGGAGCAATGGCATGATTAAAATTTTACTGTCGAAAAAGCTGGGAGAGTTAAGACTTACTCAAGCAGATCTGGCGAGGGCAACTGGAATCAGACCCAATACCATCAATGAGTTGTACCACGAGCTCACAGAAAGGGTCAGCCTTGAACACCTTGATTTAATTTGTGAAGCATTAAATTGTGAGTTGGACGAATTGATTATAAGGGTACCAAACAAGGAAACATCTATAACCCATACACGCCAGGGAACCCAGAAATCTAGCGACACAAAGTAGATTGCTGCAACAATCTACAACTAAAGAGAGGGCGAAAACCCTCTCTTTATACTGCAATGTATTAAGCTGCATGGGAAGCTTCTGCATTTTTTCTGAGCTGTTTCATCATGTGTAACCTGCAGGTCTTGAATTCATCTCCGTAAAGACCAAGGCGATTTGTTAAAATATTATACATCAGTGTGACTTTTTTCTCTGCAGTGTATCCATTCATTGATCGGAATACTATTTTGTCTGAGGATTCGATAGACCATGCTGAAAGAGCAAGGACAAACTGGATGTATGCTTTAATTTTTCCAGCATGAAGAGTGCTGTTAAAAAGTCTGAATTCGACTGTGCCTTTCTGGAAGAAGCTGTGAAGATTCAGGGCGTGGTATCTTGTTGAATTATAATGACTATGATCAATACCACCATGATACTGATCGTTCGCACTGCTGTACCAGATTTCTTCAACTTTTCTTGCATCAAGATCCTTTTCTTTTTTCATTGTATCCAGTAAATCCTTACATACCGGCTTGCACCATCTGTCTTTTCTACTTCCTACTGCAAGAGCATCGTAGATAATCTCCTGTCTGCTGAAAAAGAAATTTACCAGTCTTCTGAGAGAAGTGGCGGTATGATTGGCGCCGTCAACATGAATATGTATTCCGCAACTGCTGTGAGGTACTCCGCCGAGTTCTTTAAATTTACGGATTATTGACTGAAGCGTTTCAATATCTTCATAATTAAGTGGCGGTGTTACAAATTCAACTCTATATTCATCCATCAATTCACGTCCCGCTTTTCTAACTGGACAAATACTTGAATCTCTCATTACTTTCCAAATTCTTCTTTTGCTATCTCGAATCGTATAAGTACGATAGCAAGTGCGATCAGGTCCGGTAGCATGACTTCCGAGGATTTCTGCAACAGCCTCAGCGGCCATGGTTCTTGTTATTCCTGTAAATTCTACCTCGACTCCAAATTTCTGTTTCTTTAAAAGTTCTGACATATCATTTTCCTCCTATTATCTTTCAAACCTCGCACCGTCTATGCGAATGTTTGTTCTGCTGTTTATGTTTGTATATTACCATATGTACCGTACATGTCAATAGTTTACTAGAGAAAATTTCTAAAATTATAGAGAAAAAATTCAATATAATGAAGCAAAAGCTTGACATACATTAAACAAGACTATATAATAAAGCCAGATAAAAACAGACAAATCAGAGGAGGAAACACTATGAATAAAACGGAATCTGTAGCTGGTAAAGCTACAAGAAGAATGCAACTTAAAAACATGCCTCTCGATCGCTTCGAGGACGGAGTTGGATTCATCCATGCAACCGGATGCGATTGTTTCGTGGATGGCGAGTGGGTAACTGAATATGAAGACGGAATCTATGAGGATGCCCCAGGCTGCGTCTATGAGGACGAGGAAGATGATGAACCTGAGTGGACGGAAGAAGACGAAACTCAGTACGCAGAGACGTTCGAACCGTATCCGGGCTTTGAAAATTTTAAACTGGGAGGAAAATAGATGATTTCATATACTCCCCTCTGGCATACCCTTATCAATAAGGGCATGAATAAGGGGGATTTAAAAAATATGACTGGTTTAAGCTTCGGAACCATTGCCAGTATGGGAAAAAACGAGCCAGTCAACTTAAAACAGATCGACAGGATCTGCAAAGCTCTTCATTGCAAGATAGAGGATGTTATAGAATATAAGGAAGATTAAATGCTTCCTTATATATATTTAACAAATGTTAGATTCTGGTTACCTGCCATTAACATGCGGGATGCTATGATTATCATATAATGTCACCCAAATAATTATATCAATCAATTATCTGGTTATGAGCAAGTAGCGAAGAGGATGCTTTTATCTGCCTGATAAAAGCATAGTAAAAATATAAAAAAGAGCTGAGAAGTCCTTAACTGGATTTTTCAGCTCTTTTGAAGTATTGATGTGATTTTGGATGAATGAAGGCTCTATTTATTCGGCGTCCGAATTATCGGTATCATAGGATTCGTTGTATGTCTCTGCGTCTGTGTCATCTGAAGCTGAACTGTTCATATCAACGATATCGCTATCTGAAGCAGCTGTATCTGCAGAACTGCTCTGGGAGTCATTATTACTGTTATATTTTGCAGTAAAAGTACTGCCTTCTGCAGTAGAAATCCAGGAACTCCGCTCATTGATTTTTCCAAGGATTCTTGTTGCCTCATCACCTTCTGCCGGAGTTGGCTGATAATTATTATATCCATCATAGGCAGCAGAAGAAATGGAGCAGGGAATGATATTGGTCACGTTGTCTTTTTTTACCCCATCGGCATCAATAGTAAAGGTCTGCTGGTAGATCATGGTGTCCATATCACTTGGAGAACTGTTGCCACCGAAGCAGAAGTTTCCGAGGCTGTATACAATATTCCTGCCTTTATAAGTTTCAATGCCCTGAAGTACATGCGGATGATGTCCGCATACAAGATCAGCGCCTTCATCGATCGCGATGCGTCCAAGTGTTGTCTGGTTGCTGTCCGGAACGGTTTCCGTTTCATTACCCCAGTGGAAGATCACTACGATCAGCTGTGCCCCGTCTGCCTTTACTTTTGCAATATTGTCTTTTAACTGCTGCTCGCGCTCAAGATGGTCGTACAGTTCATAGATACCGACTAATCCCACTTTGATTCCCTTTACATCCATAACAGCAGTTTCATCATATCCGAAATGAACGATTCCTGCATCATCCAGTGCTGCCAGAGTATCATCGAAACTCTGATTACCGTAATCATGACTGTGATTGTTAGCGGTATTTACGGCCTCTACAGATCCGCCTGTCAGAATAGAGGCATAGGATGCGGGTGCTTTAAATGCAAATGTTTTATCCTCCCGTTCATCAGAATCGGTGAGTGTTCCTTCAAAATTTGCAATAGTCAGATCATCTGTGGAGAAAATATCTTTTACATTCTGCAGGAAATAATCTGCACCGTAATTTTCATAATAAGCATTTAAGCTGGTATCATAATCAAAAGTTTCATCTGTGCCAAGAGTGCAGTCACCGACAACACTGAGTGTCAGAGAAACAGGAGAAGATACTGTAGCATTGGAAGAATCCGTGTTCTGAGAATCTGAGGATGCTTTCTGGCAGTTGTCCTTAGAAGCGTTCATGGAAACAGTTTTTTTGGCTGCTGCCTGTCTGGAACTCATATAGTTGCTGCATCCGCGGATACCTGCCAGAATAAGTATAAAAACCAGAACAAAGATACCGATACCTGTTGCAATCAGCAATTTTTGCCTTTTTTCCTGATAGTATTTTGATTTTTTGTAGATGTCTTTCCTGCGTGCAGAAGAAGATTTCGTCTGGCTTCGCTTGTTGGATTGTAGGCTCATATGTATAGTTCTCGCTTTCGTTTATAATAGATTAGAGATATAGTATTAAAAAAATATTAAAGAGACCGGGCAGTTAAAATATCTGAACAGATGATCAGAATTAACAAAAAATAAATCGTAATTGCTATAGGATATATTCAAAGTATATAGAGAATTCACAGAATCGTCAAGAAATAAGTCTTTTCATAAAACCGTATTTTTGTTATAATACCATGACAAAAGGTTACATAAATATTACAGACAGAAAAAAGAGATGTGTTATCCTAAAGCGTATGAAACATGCTCTGAAAGCACTCAAAGATAATGAGAGATGGGTACGTGAGATAGCACTTCTCAGGAAAGAATATGAGGAAAAATAAAGATGAAAACATTGATATTCAACGGTTCACCGCGAAAGAACGGTGAAACTGCATATATGATCCGGACTCTGCAGGAAAATCTTGGAGGGGATTTTAAGGTGGTTAATGCCTACAGGGCAGATATCCGCCCGTGTATAGACTGCAGATGGTGTTTTGATCATGCAGGATGCGCAGTCAAAGATGAATGGCAGGAGGTTCTTTCGTACATTGAAGAATGTGACCATATTATTATGGCATCTCCTGTATATTTTGAGGAGGTTACGGGAATGCTTCTTGCTGTGATGAGCAGACTGCAGACCTATTTCAGTGCAAGATATATCCGTAAAGAAGAACCTGTTCCTAAGAAGAAAACAGGAGCAGTTCTGCTGACAGCAGGAAGTATCGGACCCAGAGAAAAAGCGGAAAGTACGGCAGAGATGCTGCTTCGTCAGATGAGCTGTGACAGTCTGGGGACTGTATATGTGAACCGTACAGACAAAGTGCCGGTCAGAGACAGAGAAGATATCATACAGGAAATAAAAGATCTGGCAGGCAGATTGAGAACAGCAGAATAAATATTATCTGAAAATGAAACACCATTTGTGTTATGTGGAACAGACGAAAGGATGATTAAAATGAAAAAAATAAAATACTTTATGATTACAGGAATGCTTCTGGCATCCATCGGTCTTGCCGGATGTGGGAAGAAGTCAGAAGATGATATTACAAATAAGGAAATTTATCAGGATGATCTTGAACCGCTGACAGAAGAAGAGCTGAATGAAATGGATGCAGATACTTCTGACGAGGATATGAAACAGATTGATGAGCCTGAGGAAGAAACCGCTGACATTACAGATACTACAGATGCAACAGAAACTACAGATAAAACGGAAAATACAGATAAAGCAGAAACTTCAGATTCTTCTGCAAAAAAATCTGCGGATAAAACTGAAACATCAGATTCTGCAGATACAACAAAATCAGAAACTAAAACGAAAACTGAAAAATAATCACAAGGGGGCTGTCGCTGGAATTATTATTGCGACAGCCCCCTGATCATATTTCTGTAATTATCAGGAAAGAACCTCGTTCTTCAGTTCGTTCCCATCCATAAATGCTTTCGCATTTTCGAGAGTAGTCTCGGCAATGTTAGTCAGTGCTTCTTTTGTAAAGAATCCCTGATGAGAAGTCATCACTACATTCGGGAAGGAAAGCAGGCGCTGGGTAATGGAGCTCTGCAGAATACGCTCGGACATATCCTCGAATACGAAATCAGTTTCTTCTTCATAAACATCCAGTCCTACTGCAAAGAACTTATGATCACGGATTCCGGAGATCAGGTCCTCTGTCTTGATCAGGCCGCCGCGGGAAGTGTTTACAAGAATTACACCATCTTTCATTTTGGCGATAGTTTCTTCATTGATGATGTGTTTGGTTTCTTCTGTAAGCGGGCAGTGAAGACTGATGAGATCACTGGTTGCCAGAAGCTCATCCAGAGATACATATTCCAGATAATCCAGGCTCTTATTCGGGAAAAGATCGTAAGCGATAACTCTCATACCAAAACCTTTGCAGATTTTTGCCATTGCCTGGCCAATTTTTCCGGTACCAATGATGCCGGCAGTTTTCTGATAGAAATTAAGTCCCATCAGACCACTTAAAGAGAAGTTGTTTTCGCGGCATTTGATGTATGCTTTATGTGTGTGGCGGTTTGCGGTCAGCGCAAGTGCCATTGCATGCTCAGCCACAGCTTCCGGAGAATATCCCGGAACACGCAGAACCTTCATTCCGAATTTGTGAGCAGTTTCCAGATCTACATTGTTATATCCTGCGCAGCGCATAAGGATCAGTTTTACACCCTGAGCATTCAGCTCTTCGATAACAGGAGTGCTCAGATCAGCGTTTACAAAAGCGCAGATTGCCTCATATCCTTTTGCAAGGGAAGCAGTTTCTTCGTGAATATTTGCTTCGGTAAATTTAATTGTAATTCCCGGATAGGAAGGAAGAAGCTTCTCGAAAAATTCCTCGTCGTAGTTTTTTGTGCCGTAAAATAAGATTTTCATAAATGTTAGCTCCTCTCTGGCTGTATACCTGTATGGTATACTCACCGTGAAAATTATAATATCAGTGTTTATAGCAATCCTCATAAATAATGCATCTTAATCCAGACCATCAGAGTGTGAAATCCTGCTATAGTAAAACAAATCGAATAATGTTAAAATAATAACAATCTTCTGACGATTCACATTATAACCGATTTATCGGAAAAAGAAAAGACTATTTTGGATAAAATTTCTCAAGTATCTATAAAAATACAATCTGAGAGAGTATGAAGATACTGTAAATAGGAATTGCAAATTATGCTTTGTTATGAAAAGTATGTACAGAAAGACAAAAGATATGCAGGATAAAAAACATTTTGCGGGATATTACAGGTGAACAGTAAAAATTATGCTGCTGTCAACAAACATAAAAAAATGATATGTTGACAGCAGCATAATTATAAATGACAGTTGCTATTTTCCGAGAGAGTACAGATCTTCATAGAATTCCGGATAGGAAATTTTAACGCAGTCCCCATCTTTGATAGTAAGTGTACCGTCACAAATTGTACCTGCAACAGCAAAGGACATGGCAATACGGTGATCAAGATAAGAATTGATCTCGGCACCATGAAGTGGCTTTCCTCCATGGATGATCATTCCGTCATCAGTCGGCTGAATATCAGCTCCCATGCGTTTCAGTCCTTCTGTTACCACTGCGATACGGTCGGATTCTTTTACCTTCAGCTCCTGTGCGTCCCTGATAACAGTAGTCCCCTCTGCAAAAGCTGCCATTACAGCGATCATCGGGATTTCATCGATCAGTGTGGGGATGATCTCACCCTCAACAGTGGTTCCGTGAAGACTGCTTGTGCGGATCAGCAGGTCAGCGGTAGGCTCACCCTCTGTACTTGCATTCAGCAGAGTAATATCAGCCCCCATAGCCTTGCATACACGAAGCATTCCGTCTCTGGTTGGATTAATGCCTACATTTTTAAGAAGAATCTCACTTCCGGGAGTAAGAAGCCCTGCTGCGATAAAGTAAGCAGCAGAAGAAATATCTCCGGGAACTTTAATCTCGCGTCCGTTCAGCACAGGCTCCGGTTCAATAGAAGCAGTTGTTCCCTGGGAAGTCACATTTGCGCCGAAATAATTCAGCATGATCTCCGTATGATTTCTGGAAAGTACCGGCTCAGTAACGCTGGTAATCCCATCTGCATACATACCAGCCAGAAGCACGCAGGATTTTACCTGTGCGGAAGCAACCGGTGACTGATAATGAGCGGCATGCAAAGACTTTCCTGTAATACGCAAAGGTGCGCATCCATTGCCCCTCAGACTTACGATATCAGCGCCCATAGACAGAAGAGGAGTCATAATCCTTTTCATTGGACGGGACTGAATGGAAGCGTCACCGTTTAATTCGCTGGTAAAAGACTGTCCTGCCAGAATTCCGGAGATCAGTCTTGTGGTAGTCCCGCTGTTTCCCACATCCAGAGTTTCAGACGGAGCACTGAGTCCGTGAAGTCCCTTTCCATGAACGAGGATTTCGGAAGCATTTCTTTCAATATCGATTCCCATTTTCCGGAAACAGGAGATTGTAGAGAGACAGTCAGCTCCCTCAAGAAAATGTGTGATCTTTGTAGTACCCTGTGCAAGAGAACCGAACATAACTGCACGATGAGAAATGGATTTATCTCCGGGTACAGTGAGTTCTCCTCTGAGGCTTGTCTGTTTTTTTATTTCCATGTTTGATTCCTGCCTGTTTTTATAATATTTCTGTATTTCCCTGCAGTTATTTATAGCAATCTGCTTTTGACAAAATATTTTTGAAATGAATGTCAAAGGGTGATCTGTTTAGCGTTCGTAGACAATATAATTTCTTTTTTTAAGGAGTGCGGCACCCTTTTCCATAGAGATTCCGTCGTAGAATTCAATTTTGAGGACACCTTCCTCGAATTCACGGTTGTGAATGATACCGATATTTTTAATGCTGATCTTCTCCATCGCAAGGATAGTGGCAATCGTAGCAATACCGCCGGCCTCATCCGCAATATCAAGATACAGGACATAAGCCTTTTTCAGCAGACCATTGTCTACCACATCAATAGAATCACGGTAATCTCTGGAACTTGCAAACATCTGATACAGACTCCTGGAGTCCTTGTTATCCACAAAACATTTGATCTGAACCAGCAGGCGGATGTAGTCATCCAGAACATTGGAGATATTCTGATTATTTTCCACACAGATCTGCTCCCACATAATTGGAGAAGAAGAAGCAATACGTGTGATATCACGGAAACCTCCGGCTGCAATCGTTTTCATATATTCCTGATCGCTGTCCAGCATATTGACAAGATTTACCAGTGCAGAAGCGATAATATGAGGCAGATGGCTGACTCCGGCAGTGATGAAATCGTGTTCTTCACTTGTAAGGACCATCGGGATCGCACCAAGGGAAGAAATCATCTCTGTGAAATCTGTCAGGCGTTCCAGTGCAACTTCACCGCCCGGAGTAATAATATAGTAAGCATTCTCAATCAGACGGTCACTGGAAGCTTCGAATCCGGTCTTCTCAGAACCGGCCATTGGATGACCTCCGATAAAACGGGATTCCATTCCAAGACGTTCTACTTCTTTATGGATAATGCCCTTGACACTTCCAACATCTGTGAGGATCGTGTCAGGACCGATATTGTCTTTGAAATATTCAAGATATTTTACATTAAATTCTACAGGAGCACACAGGAAAATATAATCGCAGCTCCTGAAACGTTCATCATGTTCTTCGCATACAGCATCGATCATATTGCTGCTTACTGCTGCAGCAAGTGTTTCCCGATCCTGATCATAAGCAAGAAGTCGGTAGTCTTCATGGTATTTTCGGATGGCCTTGGCAATTGATCCGCCAATCAGTCCGAGACCGATAAAACCGATAGTTTTCATAGTGGTTTTTGCATCCTTTCAGGTAACATTATTCGTAACTGTGAAAATACGGAACAGTTACATGATTTCATAATTTACTATTTTAAAGGATATGATTTGAAAAGTCAATTCATACGGCACTTTTATACATAAATAATTTAAAGCGACAAAGCGAACGCCGTATCATATGCAGATATCTTCCATGTCTTTCGCACTCTGGTTACTAGAGTGTGTCTGAAAAATCATTCCCGCAATCTACACGCCCCACTTTGCGGGATATTTCACCCGAATTCAGTTGCCGTAGCCCGCTACGGCGCCCTCATCCGGGCAAAATATCCCACAAATTGTGACGCACATCTTGCAGAAAGCCTTTTTCAGACACGCTCTAGGACTACTATAGTCAACTGAAAAAAACGATGCATTATAAATATTCGTACAATCAAAATCAGTCAGCCAGCTGCACGTTTGAGATAAAATTCACAGTCGAGATCCGTGAAAATTACTGAAAATATATAAAATGCTCATCAATTTACAAGAAGTTCACAAAAAAAGATGTTAAAATTTCATAAAATACTTGAAAAATATAAAAAAATTTAGTAATATATAGCCATATCGTTGCTGCGGACGTTGCAAGCGGCAATAACATAACAGACAAACAGGGAGGTACGCAACATGGATGTATTTAGAACTGACCGAATTAGAAATGTAGTCCTTTTAGGTCATGGGGGCGCTGGCAAAACTACACTGGCAGAAGCAATGGCTTACTTAGCAGGAATGACTAACCGTCTCGGAAGAGTAGAAGACGGAAATACTGTCAGCGATTATGACAAAGAAGAGATTAAGAGACATTTTTCCATTTCTACCACATTGATCCCGGTACCGTGGGATAAGGTAAAGATCAATGTGCTGGATACTCCCGGATATTTCGATTTCGTAGGCGAAGTAGAAGAAGCAGTAAGCGCAGCAGATGCAGCGATCATTGTAGTTTCCGGTAAAGCAGGCGTTCAGGTTGGAACACAGAAGGCATGGAACTTATGTGAGAAATATAAACTTCCGAGAATGATCTTTGTCACAGATATGGACGTAGATGATGTCAGCTACCGTAAAGTAGTAGAACAGCTCACTGAACTCTACGGCAAGAAGATCGCACCGCTTCACTTCCCGATTCGTGAAGACGGCAAATTTGTAGGATATGTAAATGTTGTAAAACAGGCAGGACGTAAGTACATAGATAAAGGTAAGAAAGAGGAATGCCCGATTCCTGAATACCTGGATGAATATCTGGAGAAATATCACGATATCCTTATGGAATCTGTTGCAGAGACCAGCGAGGAATTCATGGACCGTTATTTTGAAGGTGATACATTCTCGGTAACAGAGGTTTCCGCAGCACTTGCAATGAACGTACAGGAAGCATCTATCGTACCTGTATGCATGGGCTCACCGATCAATCTTCGCGGTGTATCCAACTTACTGGATGATATCTGCGGATATTTCCCAAGCCCGGACAAACGCTCCTGCAACGGAATCGCTCAGAAGACAAATGAGATCTTTGAAGCAAACTACGACTTCACGAAAGTGAAATCCGCATATGTGTGGAAAACAATTGCAGACCCGTTCCTTGGCAAATATTCTCTTATTAAAGTATGCTCCGGTGTTATCAAATCCGATGACACTTTATTAAACGTAGAGAAAGGCGAAGAAGAACGTCTGAATAAATTATATGTACTTGAAGGATCCAAACCGATCGAGGTTCCGGAACTTCATGCCGGTGATATTGGTGCAATTGCCAAATTAAACAGCGTACAGACTGGTGACAGCCTTGCGACAAAAGCAAATCCGATTCTTTATCCGAAGGCACTCCTTTCCACACCATATACCTGCAAGAGATTTAAAGCAGTGAAGAAGGGTGATGAGGATAAGATTTCCCAGGCACTAGCGAAGATGATGAGCGAAGACAAGACACTTCGTGTAGTAAATGACAGTGCAAACCGTCAGAGCCTTATCTACGGTATCGGTGACCAGCATCTCGATATTGTTATGAATAAATTAAAAGAACGCTACAAAGTAGATGTTGAACTGAGCAAACCGAAGGTTCCGTTCCGTGAGACAATCCGTAAGAATGCAGATGTAGAAGGCAAACATAAGAAACAGTCCGGTGGACATGGACAGTATGGACATGTTAAGATGCGTTTCGAGCCATCAGGCGATCTGGAGACACCTTATGAATTTGAACAGGTTGTAGTTGGTGGTGCAGTTCCGAAGAACTACTTCCCGGCAGTTGAGAAAGGTCTTCAGGAATGCGTATTAAAAGGACCTCTGGCTGCATATCCTGTAGTTGGTGTGAAAGCTACCTTATATGATGGATCTTATCATCCGGTAGACTCCTCAGAAATGGCATTCAAGATGGCAACGATTCTTGCATTTAAGAAAGGCTTTATGGATGCATCACCTGTACTCTTAGAGCCAATCGTATCTATGAAAGTAACTGTTCCGGATAAATTTACCGGTGATGTTATGGGTGACCTGAACAAACGTCGTGGCCGTGTTCTTGGTATGACTCCTGATCATCAGGGCAATACCATTATTGAGGCAGATGTTCCACAGCTTGAGATTTATGGATATTCCACAGATCTTCGTTCTATGACAGGTGGAAGCGGAGAATTCTCCTATGAATTTGCACGCTACGAGCAGGCTCCTGGAGATATTCAGGCAAAAGAAATTGAAGCCAGAGCAAGCAAAGTGGATAAATCTGAAGAATAATAAGAGGCTGGCGGTTACCGACAGAGAGGCAGCAGATAAATATATCAGCGCTATGAATTAGATGTAAGTATATAAGAAATAAAGAAGACAGGACATTTGACAGAAATGTGAGATGTCCTGTTTTTACTGTTCACTGGTAGTAACTATAAAATAGGTCCCATTTTTATCGTAAAACAGCCAATACTGCGAAACGTTACATTGACAAACCGGCGCCATTGAATTAAAATGAATTTTTAGATATAGCAAAATGTTGGAGGAAGTATAGAGATGAAATACTTGTTTAAAAAGATTGAGCCTAAGTGGCAGGCAAAATGGGAAGAGGCCAAAGTCTTCGAAGCCAAAGATAACAGTGACAAACCTAAATTCTATGGTCTGGTAGAGTTCCCATATCCAAGCGGTGCCGGTATGCACGTAGGACATATCAAAGCATATTCCAGTCTGGAGGTTATTTCCAGAAAACGTCGTATGGAAGGCTATAATGTACTTTTCCCGATCGGATTTGATGCATTTGGTCTCCCGACAGAGAACTACGCGGTAAAGACCGGAACACATCCACGTATCATCACAGATGAGAACATCAAGAGATTCTCAAACCAGTTAAAGAAAGTTGGATTTTCCTTTGACTGGAACCGTGTGATCGATACAACAGATGAAGATTACTACAAATGGACACAGTGGATTTTCCTGAAAATGTTCGAAAAAGGTCTTGTATTCAGAGACAGAACACTGGTTAATTACTGCCCGCACTGTAAAGTAGTCCTTTCCAATGAAGACAGCCAGGGCGGTAAATGTGATATCTGCCACAGCGATGTTGTTCAGAAATCAAAAGATGTATGGTATTTAAGAATCACCCAGTATGCAGATAAGCTTCTGGAAGGTCTGAAAGATGTAGACTATCCGGATAATGTAAAACAGCAGCAGATCCACTGGATCGGCAAATCAAAAGGTGCTTTCGTTAACTTCGATGTTGACGGAATCGATGAGAAACTTGAAATCTATACAACCAGACCGGATACTCTGTTTGGTGTAACATTCATGGTAATCGCACCGGAACATCCGATCATTGACAAATATGCAGATAAAATCACAAACATGGATGAGATCACTGCATATCGTAATGAGTGTGCAAAGAAAACAGAGTTTGAGAGAACTCAGCTTGTAAAAGATAAAACAGGTGTGAGAATCCAGGGACTTGAGGGAATCAACCCGGTTAACGGTAAGAAAATCCCGATCTACATTGCTGACTATGTAATGATGGGATATGGTACAGGTGCTATCATGGCAGTACCTGCTCACGACCAGCGTGACTATGATTTCGCGAAGAAATTCGGCATCGACATTATCGAAGTTATCAAAGGCGGAGATATTTCCAAAGAAGCCTATACAGGCGACGGCGAAATGGTAAACTCCGATTTCCTGAACGGATATGCAAAGAAGAAAGATTCTATTGAGCGTATGTTGGAAGAACTGGAGAAAAAAGGAATCGGTAAAGCCGGTGTTCAGTATAAGATGAAAGACTGGGCATTCAACCGCCAGAGATACTGGGGTGAGCCAATCCCGCTTATCCACTGCCCGAACTGCGGTGTTGTGGCAGTTCCGGAGAACGAACTTCCGCTGCGCCTGCCGGATGTAAAGGACTTCGAGCCGGGTGAAGACGGACAGTCCCCACTTGCAAAGATTGATTCTTTCGTAAACTGCACATGCCCGAAATGTGGTGCTGCAGCGAAGCGTGAGACAGATACTATGCCTCAGTGGGCAGGATCTTCCTGGTATTTCTTAAGATATACAGATCCGCACAATGCAAATGCACTGGCAGATATGGACAAACTGAAATACTGGATGCCTGTTGACTGGTACAATGGTGGTATGGAACACGTTACCAGACATATGATCTACTCCAGA
Organism: Blautia sp. DFI.1.216; assembly: GCF_020594215.1. NCBI lineage: Bacteria > Bacillati > Bacillota > Clostridia > Lachnospirales > Lachnospiraceae > Blautia > Blautia sp. DFI.1.216. The sequence continues at coordinate 64,224 of NZ_JAJDML010000001.1, read as the reverse complement.
TTCTGGCATCATTTCCTGTATGATCTTGGCGTAGTAAATACACCGGAACCATACGCAAAACGTTCCATCCAGGGATTGATCCTCGGACCGGACGGAGATAAAATGAGTAAATCCAAGGGTAATGTAGTTGACCCGCTGGATATTGTAGAAGAATACGGTGCAGATACTCTTCGTACCTATGTGCTGTTTATGGGTGACTATGGCGCAGCTACACCATGGAGCGAGAACTCTGTAAAGGGCTGTAAGAAGTTCCTGGACCGTGTTGCAGGGCTGACAGATATCCTTTCTGAAGAATCCGTATCTGATGAACTGGAGATGAAACTCCACCGTACCATCAAAAAAGTTTCTTCTGATATCGAGAACCTGAAATTCAATACAGCGATCGCCAGCCTGATGACACTCATTAATGAGATCACAGCAGAAGGACACTTAAGCAAAGATGACCTTACCATCTTTATCAAACTGCTTAGTCCGTTCGCACCGCATGTCTGCGAAGAAATCTGGGAATTCATCGGAGGTGAAGGCTTACTGGCAGTTTCCGAATGGCCGAAATACGATGAAGGCAAAACAATTGCCAAGACCGTTGAGATTGGTGTACAGGTAAACGGTAAAGTAAGAGGAACAATCGTAATCCCTAACGGATGTGAAAAAGAAAAAGCATTCGAGATCGCCAAAGCAGACGAGAGAATTGCTTCCTTCCTGGAAGGCAAGAACCTTATCAAAGAGATTTATGTACCGAACAAGATCGTAAACTTTGTTGCGAAATAATAGAAACAGTAAAAAGAGGACTGACAGAAATTTTTCTGAACAGTCCTCTTTTGAGTTTGCCAGCTGTATTAAGAAACCTTTAGACCTTTTCAGGCAACCGCCTGCTGATATGCCGGAATGTCAGTGTAAACACGATTCCCTTCACGATAGAAGAGATTGTAAGCGCCCACCATACACCATTTAATCCCATTCCCGCATGTGTCAGGATCAATGCCAGCGGGATTCGTGAGCCTGTCAGGATCACACTGATCGTACTGGATAATCTGGTGCGTCCAAGTCCTGATAATGCGCCCACTGTCATCAGCTCAATGGACATAAAGACTTCACTGAATCCGATAATGACCAGATAATTGACAGCAGTATCCAGAGCTTCTTTTTCGTGGAAAAATAACCTGGCAATTGGTTCCGGAAGAAAGACAAAAGCTGCAGTGACAAACAGGCCCCAAATTGTGAGAACGCGAAATGACAGACTGTAACCTTTACGGATACGGTCTTTTTTTCGTGCACCGTAATTTTGGGCAATAAAAGCATTCAGTGCTGAAGCAAAACCATCAGCAGTATTCCAGGATACGGATTCAATCTGTCCGCCAACACGCTGCGTTGCAATAGCGGCAGCACCATAACCGGAAACCATACGGGTCAGAACCATGGAGATGAAACAGTAAATGCTTCCCTGTATAGCTGTGGGAAACCCGATCCTGAAGATGTGCTTATAATATTCTTTTGGAAAAACAGACAGCAGATTCAGATGCTGTAAAACATTGGGCTCCAGTCTGGAATGCCGGATACGCAGAACCATCACTACAAAAACCAGAATCTGTGAACTTACTGTCGCAATAGCGGCTCCGGCAACCTCCAGCCTCGGGAAAGGTCCGATGCCAAGGATCAGCAGCGGATCCAGGATCATATTTCCTGCAAGCCCGATAAAGTTTGCAAGCAGGGGAGTGCGGGAATCGCCCTGCGCAGTAGAGAGTCCGGTCAACGTCAGATTCAGATAAGAAAAAAGGATCAGTCCACAGGTGATCAATGTATAAGATCTGGCAGCAGTATAAGTTTCTGCGTCGGTCAGATTAAAAAATCCCAGCAGAGGCTGTATGAAAATAACACAGACAGCAGCAAACAAAATGCCGGACAGTGCAGTGAGCTGCAGAGAACCGGCAGCATAGGAACGTGCTTGGTCATAATCTTTGCGCCCGCATGCCTGAGCTGTATTTACCTGTCCGCCCATTCTTGACAGGGATGCAAGTCCCTGGGAGAGCCAGACATACATTCCGCCTACTCCCACGCCTGCAACCGCCTTTGCACCAAGCAGTCCAATCCATGCCATATCCATAATACTGTATGCTGTTCCCAGCATGGAAGAAATCATGATAGGCAGAGCCAGCTCTGCCAGAGTTTTCAGGATCGGACCGGAAGTCAGATCCACAGTTTTTGCTTTACTCATTTGTAATAACCCTTCATGTACCAATTATTATAATACTTTTGTAGTCCATTTACTGCAGTCCCATACCTGAGAAACCACATCGCGGTAAAACTCCGGTTCATGGCAGATCAGGAGAATGCTTCCCTTATATTCGATCAATGCCTGCTTCAAAGCTTCTTTTGCATCCACATCCAGATGATTGGTAGGCTCGTCCAGAAGCAGAATGTTCGTTTCTTTATTCACCAGCTTACACAGACGCACCTTCGCCTGCTCCCCGCCACTCAGTACACGTACCTGACTTTCAATATGCTTGGTAGTCAGACCGCATTTGGCGAGAGCAGACCGCACCTCATACTGAGTATAAGACGGAAACTCCGCCCAAATCTCATCAATACAGGTAGTCTTGTTATCACCCTTTACTTCCTGCTCAAAATATCCAATCTGAAGATTCTCCCCAAGTTCGCAGGAACCCTTCAGAGACGGGATCAACCCCAGAATACTCTTCAGTAAAGTTGTCTTACCGATACCGTTTGCACCAACCAGCGCAATCTTATTTCCTCTTTCCATAGAGAGAGTAACAGGTCTGGAAAGAGGTTCATTATAACCAATAACCAGATCCTTCGTTTCGAAAATATATTTCCCCGGAGTGCGTCCGTATTTAAAATGAAACTCAGGCTTCGGCTTCTCGGCAGCAAGCTCGATCACATCCATCTTATCCAGCTTCTTCTGTCTGGACATTGCCATATTTCTTGTAGAAACCCTGGCCTTATTTCTTGCGACGAAATCTTTCAGTTCACTGATTTCCTGCTGCTGGCGTCTGTAAGCAGCCTCAAGCTGAGCCTTCTTCACCTCATACACTTCCTGGAAATGGTCATAATCCCCGACATAACGGTTCAGTTCCTGATTCTCCATATGATAAACCAGATTGATAACAGAATTCAGAAACGGAATATCGTGGGAGATAAGGATAAATGCATTCTCATAATCCTGCAGATAACGCTTCAGCCATTCGATATGTTCCTCATCCAGATAGTTGGTAGGCTCGTCCAGAAGCAGGATATCCGGCTTCTCCAGAAGCAGCTTGCCAAGCAGAACCTTGGTTCTCTGACCACCACTCAGGTCTGTAACATCACGTTCCAGTCCGATATCCAGAAGTCCCAGGGCTCTGGCAACTTCCTCCACCTTCGCATCGATCACATAGAAATCATGCATGGTAAGGGTATCCTGAATAGTTCCCAGCTCCTCCATCAGAGTATCCATCTCCTCAGGAGAAGCAGTGCCAAGAGAGTCACAGATCCCATTCATTCTTTCCTCCATCTCAAAGAGATAAGAGAACGCAGATTTCAGCACGTCACGGATGGACATACCCTGAGAAAGGACAGAATGCTGGTCCAGATAGCCGACACGTACATTCTTTGCCCATTCAATCTTACCCTCATCCGGCATCAGCTTTCCGGTTACAATATTAAAGAAAGTAGATTTACCTTCCCCGTTGGCACCAACCAGTCCAATATGCTCGCCCTTTAACAGGCGGAAAGACACATCATTAAAAATCGCCCTGTCTCCGAAACCATGTGTCAGATGTTCAACATTCAAAATACTCATAAAAAGAAATTCTCCTTAATTATTGTTATATAATGTCAGGGTCAAAAGGTATTTCACCCCTGACCTGACATCCACGAATTACTTACTCCGCTGCAAAGCAGCTCCCGCAATTCTTTTAATATTTGTAACTATACAACAGTATGATCAGACTTCCCTGACTCCTTTTAATGACGGCTCAGCCATCAGCGAATAATTTGTATAATAAACCACAAATCCGGGCTTCGCCCCTGCAGGCTTTTTCACCTGCTTCTTCTGGATATAATCAATCTCCACCTTAGGAGCAGTACGTCCTTTGGAATAATAAGCAGCAAGCTGTCCCGCAATCTCAAAGATATGATCCGGCAGTTCGCCGTCCTTAGACTTCACGACCACATGCGAACCGGCCATCTTCTTGGCATGAAACCACCAGTCATTCCCTGTGGCAAACTTAAAGGTAAGCTCATCATTCTGGAAATTATTTTTTCCCACATAAATATCATACCCATCCTCAGTCACATAATGGAACGGCTTAGACTTACTCTGCGCCTTTTGCCCCTTCCTGCGGTCATAATGCTTCTTAATATATCCATACTCCATCAGCTCTTCCTTGATCTGTGCCAGATCACTCTCAGCCAGAGCAATATCCAGAGCATTGGAAACAGACTCCAGATGCTCAATCTCACTTCTCGTATCTGCAATCTGCTCAGTTAGAGCCTCCTCTGTACGCTTCAGCTTTCCATACTTGTCAAAATACTTTTTGGAATTCTCCGCCGGAGTCATAGTAGGATCAAGAGGAATGGTAATCTCCTCGTTGGTATAATAATTCAGAGCCTTAAACGACTTACATCCATCCTCCAGCCCATACCCGTAAGTATTGATCAGCTCCCCGTAAACCTTATACTTCTCTTTCTTCGCAGTATCCTTCATCTGCTTCTCCTGCAGACTCAGCTTCTTACGGTTACGCTCCAGCGCAGTCTGCACGATCCTCCTCAGATCCGAAGACTTCTGATGGATACGCGTCAGCGTATTCTTTGTCGCATAATAAGTCTCCAGCATCTGTGAAACACTCTCAAACTCCACAGAATGATACTCCGGTCCATACTGCTGGAACGCAAACACACCATACTCCACAGGTTCTTCCCCCCGGTAAACAATATTCGGAGAAAAATCCCCCTCCACAACCTGATCCATCAGCCTGCGGAACGTATGATACAAATGCACCCTCGCCGCCTCATCCAGAGACTGCGCTGCATCACTTCCGTCGATCGAAGCCCTGAAACAGATCTCTTCCGCAACAACCGGACTGATTCCCGTAAGAGAAGAGTAAACAGCTCTGGAAACATTACATGGCTTCCTGCACACAACATCATAGAACTCCTCCTCACTCACAGTCAGCGGATCCAGCTTATCCTGCGTCTTCGGAATAAAATACTCCCTTCCCGGAAGCACCTCACGCACAGAACTCATATGAGAAGAAACATGCTTGATACTATCCAGGATCATCCCCTTATCATCACAGAAAATAATATTACTGTGCTTGCCCATCAGCTCCATGATAAGAACCTTCTTACAGGGATCCCCCAGCTCATTTAGATGCTCCAGCTCAAACATCACCACACGCTCCATCCCCGGCTGCCTGATATCCGAAACCCTCGCACTTCCAATATGCTTACGCAGCAGCATACAGAAATTAGGCGCAGTCATAGGACTGGGCTTATTCTTGGAAGTAAAATAAATCAGCGGAAGAGAAGCACTGGCCGAAAGCAGCAGCCTGCACTGCCCATTCGCCCCCTTCCCCGTAATCAAAAGCTCATCCGCCTCCGGTTGAGCAATCTTATTAAACCGTCCTCCATCCAAATTCAAATGCAGCTCCTTCACCATAGCCGCAATCGTAATCCCATCAAAAGCCATATAAAAACACTCCTTTTTAAATAATACTCACAATAATCAAAATCTCAGTCCCCAATATGACTGATAACAATTTTATAATTGACAGGTAATACATAAAATCTAAACACCACCTACGTCAGAAAGGCAAAGCCCTTTCTGACAAACAAACTATAATAAGCTTTTCTGAAAGCCGTTCAATTTAAAGGATATACCATATACCTCCAACAGCCAGCTACCAGCAGGAGAAAATAAATAGTTCCGGGCGCATTTGCAGGGGTTGTAGTAACTCTTAGGCTTCGGGAATCTGCGTTATGAAAAAAACAGCAACCTGTCTGAGCGAAGCGAGTTTTGCTGTTTTTTTCATGCCTTTAGCAGATTTCCGAAGCCTTAGAGTTGACTAAACCCCGAAACCGCGCCCGGAACTATTTATTTTCTCCTGCGTCCCACCTGCGTCCCACCTGCGTCCCACCTGCGTCCCACCTGCGTCCCACCTGCGGCGTCCCTTCTGCTAGTATACCACACATTTCCTACCGCCATCAACGAAAAAATGTTTGACTCCCATTCTATAATGAACTATAATAAATCTGTATGTAAACCAGAACAGGCACACATACCCCGACACTAATAGACAGACAAAGAGAGAAAAACTATGATAAAAAGCATGACAGGTTTCGGCCGGGCAGAAGTCGTGACCAAAGAAAGAAAAATAACAATCGAACTAAAATCTGTCAACCACAGATACCTGGACCTCAGCATCAAAATGCCCAGAAAACTCAACTTCCTGGAAGGCGCAGTCAGAAACCTGATGAAAACCTACATCCAGAGAGGCAAAGTTGATGTATACATCACATACGAAGACTACACCCTGGACAACGGAGCCCTCAAATACAACAGAGAACTCGCATCCGACTACATCACCTGTCTCAAACAGATGCAGCAGGACTTTGACCTTGACTACGATATCAAAGTCAGCACCCTGTCACGCTATCCGGAGGTACTTGTCATGGAAGAACAGTCTGTTGATGAGGAAGCACTCTGGGAATCTCTGGAACCGCCCCTTCGCGAGGCATGTGAGAAATTTGTCCAGACAAGGACACAGGAAGGCAGAAACCTTGAGAAGGACCTTATCGGAAAACTGGACAGCCTTGAAGAAAAAGTATTACGTGTAGAAGCCCGTTCTCCGGAAGTAGTCAATGCCTACAGAACCAAACTGGAAGCAAAAGTTTCCGAGCTGCTGGAAGACACACAGATCGACGACAACCGCATCGCAGCAGAAGTCATCCTGTTTTCAGACAAAATCTGCAATGATGAGGAAACCGTCCGCCTTCACAGCCACATCAGAAACATGAAAAAGATGCTCACAACAGAGAAAGAAGGCATCGGACGCAAGCTGGACTTCATGGCACAGGAAATGAACAGAGAAGCAAACACGATTTTATCCAAATCAAGTGATCTGGAGATTTCCAACATTGCCATTGATCTGAAAACAGAGATTGAGAAAGTCAGAGAACAGATCCAGAACGTAGAATAGAGGAAGAAAACGTGGCAAGACTTATTAATATCGGTTTTGGAAATGTAGTCAATTCACAGAAAATCGTGGCAGTGGTAAGCCCGGATGCGGCACCTGTAAAAAGAATGGTGCAGAGCATAAAGGGAACCCGGTCACTGATTGATGCAACTCAGGGGCGAAAGACAAAAGCAGTGATCGTCACAAGCGACGATTATCTGGTGCTCAGCGCACTTCAGCCTGAGACCATTGCCCGGAGATTTGCAGAAATATATGAAAACGAGGATAAGGGAGAGACCCATGAATAAAGGAATTTTAGTAGTGGTTTCCGGATTTTCCGGTGCAGGAAAAGGCACAGTAATGAAACGCCTCATGGAGAAATATGATGGTTATGCATTATCTGTCTCCGCAACAACCAGAAAACCCCGTCCCGGTGAAGAGGACGGCAGAGAATATTTCTTCCGTACAAGGGATGAATTTGAGAGGCTGATCGAAGAGGATGCATTGCTTGAATATGCCCAGTATGTGGAAAATTATTACGGCACTCCACGCTCTTATGTCGAAGAGCAGCTTCAGGCAGGCAGAAATGTAATCCTTGAGATCGAAATCCAGGGCGCAATGAAGATCAAAGAGAAAATACCGGAAGCACTTCTGGTGTTTGTAACTCCGCCGACTGTGGAGGAACTGGAACGCCGTCTCACAGGCAGAGGAACAGAAACCGCACAGGTGATCGCAGACAGACTTGCAAGAGCCGGTGAAGAGGCAGAAGGTATGGGACAATATGACTATATTCTTGTCAACGATACTGTAGAGGAATGCGTAGACCATCTTCATCAGATTATTGTGAGTGAACATTCCAGAGTATCCAGAAATGCAGAATTTATCGCAGATATCCAGAAACAGACAAAAGCATTTCAGAAATGATAAACATGCGGCCCAGACCGCTTAAAAGAAAGGAGAAAATACATGATACATCCGTCTTATACAGAATTAATCGAAGCAATCAATACAAACAGTGAGGACGACGATACAACAATGTCCCTTAACAGCCGTTATTCCCTTGTACTTGCTGCAAGTAAACGTGCGCGTCAGATCATTGCAGGTTCCAAACCAATGGTAGAGGGTGCGGCAGGCAAGAAACCTCTCTCAGTTGCGATCGACGAGCTCTACAAAGGAAAAGTAAAGATCCTTGCTCCGGAAGAAGAGGATGAAGAAGGAACAGAACAGACAGCTGAGGCACAGACAGAAGAATCAGCACAGGCTTCTGAAATCACAGAGACTGCTGAAACAGCAGAAGAAACAACTGCAGAAACAACTGAAGAGTAAGAACTGATGGTAACACAATAGATAAACAAAAGGATGTGTCTGAGAATTACAGAGGTATATTTTCAGGCACATTCTTATAGGAGAATTTATGAAATTATTATTCGTATCATTAGGCTGTGACAAGAACCTTGTAGATTCCGAAGAAATGCTTGGGCTTCTTACAGGTAACGGGTTCGAGATCGTAGATGATGAAACTGAAGCAGAGGCCATTGTGGTGAACACCTGCTGCTTTATCAATGACGCAAAGGAAGAGAGCGTCAACACCATCCTTGAGATGGCAGAATACAAGAAAACCGGGAGCTGTAAAGTCCTGGTTGTCACAGGATGTATGGCACAGCGTTATAAGAATGAGATCATTGAGGAAGTACCGGAAGTAGATGCAGTACTTGGCACAACTTCCTACGGAGACATCCTTAAGGCAATCCGTGAAGCAATGGAAGGAAAACATTTCCAGGAATTTAAAGATATTGATTATCTTCCGGAAAAGCTTGGCAAACGTGTTCTCACAACAGGCGGACATTTCGGATACCTCAAGATAGCAGAAGGCTGTGATAAACACTGCACCTACTGTATCATCCCGAAACTTCGCGGTAAATTCCGAAGCGTTCCGATGGAACGTCTGGTAACACAGGCAAAGGAGATGGCAGAGGAAGGCGTAAAAGAGCTGATCCTTGTCGCACAGGAGACAACCGTATATGGAACTGATATATATGGAAAGAAATCTCTTCATATCCTCCTGAAAGAGTTATGCAAGATCAAAGGAATCCGCTGGATCCGCGTGCTTTACTGCTATCCGGAGGAAATTTACGATGAACTGATCCAGACCATGAAAGAGGAGAAGAAGATCTGCCATTATCTGGATCTTCCGATCCAGCATGCAAGTGACCGTATCTTAAAGAGAATGGGAAGAAGGACAACACAGGCAGAGCTGGTGGAGATTGTAAATAAGCTTCGTCGGGAGATTCCTGACATCGTGCTCCGTACCACTCTGATCTCCGGATTCCCCGGGGAAACACAGGAAGACCACGAAGAGCTGATGAGCTTTGTGGATGAGATGGAATTTGACCGTCTGGGAGTATTTACTTACTCACCGGAAGAAGATACACCTGCAGCAACGATGCCTGATCAGGTTGCGGAAGAAGTCAAAGAGGCCAGACGTGACGAGATCATGGAGCTTCAGCAGGAGATTTCCTATGATAAGGGAACTGACCGTATCGGACAGGAACTTCTCGTGATGATCGAGGGAAAAGTTGCAGATGAGAGCGCATACATTGGCAGAACTTACGGAGATGCACCAAAGGTCGACGGTTATATTTTTGTGCAGACAGGAGAACTCCTGATGACAGGAGATTTTGCAAAGGTACGTGTGACCGGTGCACTGGAATATGATTTGATAGGAGAGTTGGCAGATGAATACACCGAATAAACTTACAGTAGCCAGAATGATCCTGGTTCCGTTTCTTGTACTGTTTATGCTTACAGACCTGGGCGGTGAGGCAAACCGCTATATAGCACTTGCTATTTTTGTTGTTGCAAGTGTGACCGACTGGTTTGACGGAAAGCTTGCCAGAAAATACAATCTGGTGACAAACTTTGGAAAATTCATGGATCCTCTTGCAGACAAGCTGCTTGTGTGTTCTGCAATGATCTGTTTTATTGAACTGGAGAAACTTCCGGCATGGTTTGTTATCATTATCATAGGAAGAGAATTTATTATCAGCGGATTCCGTCTGATCGCAGCCGAGAACGGTGTTGTGATCGCGGCAAACTACTGGGGCAAATTCAAGACGGTTTCCCAGATGATCATGATCATTTTACTGCTGATCGATCTGGGCGGAGTGTTTGATATTCTGGAACAGATATTTATCTGGCTTTCTCTGGCACTTACCGTTATTTCCCTGATCACATATATCTGGCAGAACAGGAGTGTTCTGTCCATGCAGGATTAGAAAGAAGGCTTTAATATGGCTTCAGAAAAGGAAGCATCAGAAGAATCAGCATTAGAGGAAACAGCATTAGAAGAAACAGTTGTAGGACTCCTGAAAAAAAAGAAAATGACACTATCTCTTGCCGAGTCCTGTACAGGCGGTGCGGTAGCAGCGGACATCGTAAATGTACCGGGAGCTTCGGAGGTATTTATGTGTGGTTATGTCACATATACAAACCGTGCCAAAAGAAAATGTCTTGGAGTAAAGAAGAGTACACTGAAGAAAGAAGGTGCTGTCTCAGCCAAATGTGCCAGACAGATGGCAAAAGGCGGTGCGAAAGCAGCCAAAACCGATGTCTGTCTCTCTGTGACAGGACTTGCAGGTCCGGGCGGTGGAACAGAGGAAACACCGGTGGGAACCGTATTTATGGGATGTTACTGTGCAGGAAAGACAACTGTGAGGGAATTTCACTTTGAGGGCGACAGAAAAAGTATCAGAGACCAGGCAGTTGAACAGGCACTGACATTTATCTGCGACAGGCTGCGCAAATATGACAGATAATAATTGGTGACAAGTTACATTACTGAACATAAGAGTACATTTCGGAAAGTTGATGAAATGTACTCTTTTTGTTATCATAGCAATTCATATTAACCGAATCAGGTAAGTTTTCTGCGGAGTCTGCGAAAAGCAATAAGCAGTGAGTGGGGACTTGGTCACCGCATCATTTTCATAAGGTTCACCACTTTATCAAGTTTTTGTGCCTCTGCGGGAGATTTTCCCATCTTCAGCACTTCAATGATCGCAGAAATTTCATCAGCATTAAATTTCAGACCACCTTTTTTTCCCTGAGCAGCTGCGCTCATCAGGAAAGGCAGCATCTCATTTGCACCCTTTGAACTTCCCTGGGAAGCCAGATTCTGAAGCATATCAAGCTTGGAACGGTCCATACCTGCAAGCTTCGGGTTGTTGCGCCAGTCATCATTCATGAGAATCCTCCTTCTCACCATCTGCAGGCTGGTTCATGAGCTGCAGCATCTGAACCATAGCCATCATATTTACCATCTGATCTAATTTATCCCTGCTGGGACCATAACAGAAGCTGCGGATATCATTGATGATATCCACCGGATTCTGGGGCGGCATGCTCATGGCACACAGATCGCTGCCGGAACTTCTTTTGCTGAAAACAGAAACCGTATTGATAAATTCAACCGCTTTTTCATAGACTGAGAAAATCTGCTGTCCTTTTGGCGGAAGATAAGGAATGGCGGCTTTTATCATCTGTCCGCGGTCAGAACTGACCATCTGATCCAGTAAAGTCTGTGAAATCTGCTCTTCATTCATAATATCTGCTTCCATTTTATGTTTTTTATTAACAGAATATGACGGGGAGAAGGATTCTGACATATAATAAAGTAGAATTTAAGTAACTGTGAGACTGCTTTTACTGCACGCTGCCTCAAATTTTATGGAATTGCTGCAGGTATCATGCGTTTGCAGTTGCAAAAAAATGGAGAATCAGATATGGAATCAGAGTCAGAAGAAAAGAAAGAAATGCTTATTATAAATGGAAATGCTTTTTATGAGATAGATCTGGAGTGTGTGAAAAAGAAAAAACAATGTGCTCAGACAGTGCACCCGGAAAAGAAAACAGACAGGATCAATTCCCGGAATATGAAAGATAAGGATAATATCAGGCAGCATGAATAATAAGGACGAAATTATAATCCTGTAAAATATAAAGAGGCAGAGGGAAAGATCCCCCTGCCAACAGAAAATGATTGTCAGCAGCCACATCCACAGCCATTGTTTCCACATAACAGAAGCAGCACGATAATAATCCAGCAGTTGTCACCGTTGCCACATCCGCCGCAGCCATTGTTGCATCCGCAGTTATTGTTTCCGCACAGGCACAGAAGGATGATGATCCAGAGGATATTACAGCAGGAATTATTTCCGCCTGAAAGTCCCCATCCACTGTTACATCCACATCCGTTATTACATCCGCAGCCATTGTCGCATCCGCATCCGCTGTTATTAGCGCAGCCACATCCGCATCCTCCTCTGTCCTCACATCCGCAATTTGTAGCAGCTAAGTCGCTCATATTAAATCCTCCGTTTTTTTTCTTTACAATCCTATCATATGTGGAACCGCAAAAAGTGTTACAGTTTCATCATTGTTCATTATGTTCACAGTAACCAATAACCTTAAGTTCGATGCGAATTGTTGCTTTTCACAAGTTGACAATAATATATGAATCCGATATAATATACTACGTAACAAATCTGTAATGATTGAGAAAGAAATGCAACAATAACCCAATTAAAACGTAAAACAATACGTATAAAAAGAGAGGAAACGGAGAATAAGAATGAAGAAACATGGGAAACTATTGTTAAAGTATCTGCTCCTTTTTGTGATGACCGTTTTTGTAATGGGCTGTTTTAGTGTATCCGCGGCAACAAAAACAGGATTTGTCACTCAGAAAGGGAAAACCTACTACATAAACAAAGACGGTTCCAAACAGAAAGGCTGGCTGGAACTTAAGGGTAAGAAATATTACTTTGATAAGAAAACAGGAGTTCAGGTAAAAGGCTGGGTAAAAGACTCCAGCGGACAGGCAATCCGATACTTTACCAGAGGAGCCGGATATATGGTGACAGGATTTATCACTGATTCCAATGGAAATACCCGCCATTTTGATGAGACAACAGGCCTGATGACAAGAGGCTGGCTCACAGATACAGATGAATATAAATATTATTTTTACAGCGGTTCCGGCGTTATGGCCAAAGGCTGGGTGGAGAACAAAAAAGAACAGAAACGCTATTTCAGTCAGGCCAATGGACGTATGTGTACAGGCTGGGTGAAGAGCAGTGCCGGAAATTACAGATACTTTAAGCCGTCAAATGGAATAATGTATACAGGTCTGGAGAAAATTGACTCAGACTATTACTATTTTTCAAAATCAACCGGTGTCCGTTATCAGAAAGGTTTCGGAACCGTAGGAAGTAAGAAATATTATTTCAACCCTTCAGATGGTAAGGCGAAGACAGGCTGGCTTGAGCTTGATGGAAAGAAATATTATTTTGATACATCAGGAGTGATGCTGGCAAATACCATCGCTTCCATTGACGGAACTACATACAGGTTTGATTCTGACGGTGCTGCAACAAAGACTTCCGATAATGATTACACAGTAGAGGGCAAATATGTCAAGGTCTTTGATGCGAAGAATAATAAATACTACTATATGGAAGAAGAGTTCCTGGAACATCCGGGAATTGCAGACGGAAAGGTGTCAGATCTGGATCTTCTGGCAGCAGTGTGTGATGCAGAAGCAGGAGATCAGGGAGTCGTGGGAATGGAGGCAGTTGCGCTTTGCGTATTAAACTGTACCATTGACCAGTATAAAGAATTTCCGTCACAGATCCGTTATGTGGTATATCAGGGAAAACCTACCCAGTATGCGGTTGTCACAGACGGAGCACTTCTTAAAAGACTGAAAGGCCAGTTTGAGGACAGGACCAATGCCTATGCGGCAGCAAAGGCAGCCATGGAAGTGTTCAGTAACTATGTGAATCATGGCACAAAGAGAACACTCCCGGGATTTAAGACAAAGGATTTCAATTACAAATTCTTTATGACTCCGGCAGCATTTAAGGCACAGAACCTTAATTTCAGCAAGCTGGAATATGAACAGTACAAAGGACATGTATTCTTTGTGGACTGGATTTCAGGGTGAGTACATTAATGCTTTAAGTTGGTGAAATATGAAGAGGATTGCTATAAATTCCTTGACAAATAAATTTTGTATTTGTATACTTGCAGATATATGATATAAAAAAGCACAGATGGGAAAGAGTAACATAGGGAAAACAGACAGAGAGCTGCCGGCAGGTGAGAGGCGCGTGGGGAACTTATGTGAATACCTCCCGGAGCTCTGCACCGAACACCTCAGAGATATTGTAAGGGTAAGTAGGCTGCAGCGGAGTGGCATCCGTTAACATGCTTAAGTAACAGAGAGAACCGTTGTTTATCATAACAATGGCATGGTTTGTTACTTATTGAGGCAGAGAATGCGAGTTTTCTGCGAATTTAGGTGGTATCGCGGGACCCGGTTCTCGTCCTAAATGGACAGGAACCGGGTTGTTTTATTTTATTACGAGGAGGAAACAAACAATGACAGTTTGGGACGAGCTGAAAGCCCGTGGTCTGATTGCTCAGGTAACAGACGAAGAAGAGATCAAAGAAATGGTAAATAATGGAAAAGCCACATTTTACATTGGCTTTGACCCTACCGCAGACAGCCTTCATGTGGGACATTTCATGGCGCTCTGCCTGATGAAACGTCTGCAGATGGCGGGAAATAAACCAATCGCATTATTAGGCGGCGGAACCGGTATGATCGGTGACCCGTCCGGAAGATCTGATATGCGTCAGATGATGACGGTGGAGACAATCCAGCACAACATTGACTGCTTCAAGAAACAGATGGAGCGTTTCATCGATTTCTCAGACGGCAAGGCATTAATGGTAAACAATGCAGACTGGCTGATGAACTTAAATTATGTAGAGGTACTTCGTGATGTTGGACCACATTTCTCTGTAAACCGTATGCTCTCTCACGAGTGCTACAAACAGCGTATGGAACGTGGACTTACATTCCTTGAGTTCAACTATATGATCATGCAGAGCTACGACTTCTACATGCTGTATCAGAAATACGGCTGCACCATGCAGTTCGGCGGTGATGACCAGTGGGCCAATATGCTTGGCGGTACAGAGCTGATCCGTCGTAAACTTGGAAAAGACGCTTACGCCATGACGATCACACTTCTTCTGAACTCCGAAGGTAAGAAGATGGGTAAAACACAGTCCGGTGCTGTATGGCTTGACCCGGAGAAGACTTCTCCTTTCGATTTCTATCAGTACTGGAGAAACGTGGATGATGCAGATGTTATCAAATGTATGCGTCTCCTTACCTTCCTTCCGTTAGAAGAAATCGATGAGATGGCGAAATGGGAAGGAAGCCAGTTGAATAAAGCAAAAGAAATCCTTGCATACGAGCTGACAAATCTGGTTCATGGCGAAGAGGAAGCAAAGAAAGCGCAGGAAGGCGCAAGAGCACTTTTTGCAGGCGGCGCTGATACAGCACACATGCCGACAACTGAGCTTGCAGACGAAGACTTCTCAGAAGAAGGAACAATCGACCTGATCTCCATGCTTGTAAAAGCAGGAATGGTTCCAACACGTTCCGAGGGACGTCGCGCCATTGAACAGGGCGGTGTTTCCATTGACGGTGAGAAGATCACAGATGTGAAATACACAGTTGCCAAAGATGCACTTACAGGTGAAGGTGTAGTGCTGAAAAAAGGCAAAAAGAAATTCAATAAAGTTCTGGCAAAATAAAAAATTCATTATAGAAATATCGGCGGATACTGCTGAACCGGTGTCGCCGATTTCAGGAGGAAAAGATTATGAAGAAATACGGAGTAAACGAACTTCGTCAGATGTTCCTCGACTTCATGGAGAGCAAAGGACATCTGGTAATGAAAAGCTTTTCCCTGGTACCACAGGGAGATAAGAGTCTTCTGCTGATCAACGCAGGTATGGCTCCGCTGAAACCATATTTTACAGGTGCTGAAATCCCGCCAAGAACAAGAGTAAGTACCTGCCAGAAATGTATCCGTACAGGTGATATCGAGAATGTAGGTAAAACTGCACGTCACGGTACATTCTTTGAGATGCTTGGTAACTTCTCCTTTGGTGACTATTTCAAGAAAGAAGCCATCCACTGGTCCTGGGAATTCCTCACAGAGGTAGTAGGACTGGATGCAAACCGTCTGTATCCTTCCGTATATCTGGAAGATGACGAAGCCTTTGACATCTGGAACAAAGAAATCGGAATCCCTGCTGACAGAATTTTCCGTTTTGGTAAAGAAGATAACTTCTGGGAGCATGGTGCAGGCCCCTGTGGTCCATGTTCAGAAATCTACTATGACCGTGGAGAGAAGTACGGCTGCGGTAAACCTGGCTGTACAGTAGGCTGTGACTGCGACCGTTACATGGAAGTATGGAACAACGTATTTACCCAGTTTGAGAACGATGGTAACGGAAATTATACAACACTGAAACAGAAGAACATTGATACAGGTATGGGTCTGGAACGTCTGGCAGTTGTTGTGCAGGACGTAGATTCCATCTTCGATGTAGATACTATCTGCGCACTGCGTAACCTGGTATGTAAGATCTCCGGAAAAGAATACGAGAAGAATTATAACGATGACGTATCCATCCGTCTGATCACAGACCATATCCGTTCTGCAACATTTATGATCTCCGACGGTATCATGCCTACAAACGAAGGCCGCGGTTATGTACTCCGCCGTCTGATCCGTCGTGCAGCACGTCACGGACGTCTTCTTGGAATCGAAGGCCCCTTCCTTGCAAAATTAAGTGAAGAAGTGATCAATGGTTCCAAAGCAGGATATCCGGAGCTGGAAGAGAAGAAAGAATTTATCTTTAAAGTTCTCACAAATGAAGAAAACCAGTTCAACAAGACCATTGACCAGGGTCTTCGTATCCTTGGAGAGATGGAAGATGAGATGAAAGCAGCAGGAGAGAAAACACTTTCCGGCGAAAATGCATTCAAATTATATGATACTTACGGATTCCCGATGGATCTTACAAAAGAGATCCTTGAGGAAAAAGGATATGATATTGACGAGGCAGGCTTCCAGAAATGTATGGAAGAGCAGAGAAACAAAGCACGTTCTGCACGTGAAGTGACAAACTATATGGGTGCTGACGCAACTGTATATGATGATATTGATGTAAATGTTACAACAGAATTCGTAGGATACGATCATCTTACCTTTGATTCCAAAGTAACAGTCCTTACAACAGAGACAGAGATCGTAAACTCCCTGATGGAAGGACAGAAAGGAACTGTCTTTACAGAGCAGACTCCATTCTACGCAACTATGGGTGGACAGGTCGGAGATACAGGTGTGATCGAAACTGCAAACGGTAAGTTCGTAGTAGAAGACACCATCAAGCTTCGCGGCGGCAAATTCGGACATGTAGGTCATATGGAATCCGGTATGATCTCCACAGGCGAAACTGTTTCCCTGAAAGTGGATGAAGCTGCAAGAAGAGACACTGAGAAGAACCACAGTGCAACACATCTTCTTCAGAAAGCATTAAAGACAGTTCTTGGAAGTCATGTAGAACAGAAGGGTTCTCTGGTAACACCGGACAGACTTCGTTTCGACTTTGCTCATTTCCAGGCTATGACAGCTGATGAGATCGCACAGGTAGAAGCGCTTGTTAATAAAGAAATCCAGGCTGGTCTTGAAGTCCGTACAGATGTTATGGATGTGGAAGAGGCTAAGAAATCCGGAGCAATGGCTCTGTTCGGAGAGAAATATGACCAGAAGGTACGTGTGGTATCCATGGGCGACTTCTCCAAGGAACTCTGCGGTGGTACTCATGTGGCAAACACAGGCAACATCATGCTGTTCAAAATTGTTTCCGAATCCGGTATTGCAGCAGGTGTGCGCCGTATTGAAGCTCTGACAGGAAATGGTGTTCTGGAATACTATAAGAAACAGGAAGAACTGCTTCATGAAGCTGCAAAAGCCCTGAAAGCAAATCCTGCAGAGATCGTAGAGAAAATCGGACATCTTCAGGGAGAAGTAAAGGCACTCTCCAGTGAGAACGAATCCTTAAAGAGCAAACTGGCTCAGGGAGCTCTGGGAGATGTTATGGATAAAGTAGTAGAAGTCAAAGGTGTGAAACTTCTTGCTGCAAAAGTAGACGGAGTGGATATGAACGGACTTCGTGACCTTGGCGACCAGCTGAAAGGCAAACTTGGTGAAGGTGTTGTCCTTCTGGCAGCAGTAAACGGTGAGAAAGTAAACCTTCTTGCAATGGCTACTGATGCAGCACAGAAAGCAGGCGCTCACGCAGGTAACCTGATCAAAGCAGTGGCAGCTATCGTAGGCGGTGGCGGCGGCGGACGTCCGAACATGGCTCAGGCCGGCGGAAAGAACCCTGCCAAAGCTCAGGAAGCCGTAGATGCAGCAGCAGGAATCCTTGAAGGTCAGATAAAGTAAAAATTGTTACTGCTCACTTTGTGACCAGCAACACGCTTCGCGATGCAGGAAATATGAACCTCCTTGTGCAATGCCCAAGGAGTATCGTTTGCTTCGCAAACTTAATTTATGCTAATCGCATAAATTCGCGCGGTATGTCTCGGGATTTTGGCATATACATGCCAAAACACCTCGCGGGATAGTGGCGTGTGAATAGTAACTAAAAAAATCTGCAAAATTTAACCAAAAAAATGTTGACGAACCCACAGGCAATGATATATAATATCACTTGTGCAAGAAAAAATACCCAGACAGTTGTATTTTAGCACAATCTACAACTGGAGGGAGGTTAGGTGTGAGTCTATGTCAAACGTAATCGTAAAAGAGAACGAGACTTTAGATAGCGCTCTTCGCAGATTCAAGAGAAGCTGTGCAAAAGCAGGAATCCAGCAGGAAATCCGCAAAAGAGAGCATTACGAGAAACCAAGCGTTCGTCGTAAAAAGAAATCTGAAGCCGCAAGAAAACGTAAATATAATTAATTGTGCGCAAAAATCCCTGGCAGTTCTGTCAGGGATTTTTATCATAATTTGGATAATAATCAGGGGAAGGAAGTAATCTTGAAGGCAGAAAATAACAAAATACTTAAAGAAAAGAAAAACTGGATCCTTTTACTGTTAAAAAAACTGGCAAAGCTGATTTTCAACAGAATCTTTTATGTTGCGGTTGCAATGCTCGTCCAGCTCGGATGGATCTTAATGATGGTACTGCGTCTGGCCGCTTATTCCAGATACATTGATATCGGATTAAGGCTGATAGGTATTGTGCTGGTATTATGGATCCTGAATAAGGAAATAAATCCTTCCTATAAACTGGCCTGGACCATGCTGATCCTGATCCTGCCAATCCTTGGAGTGGTATTATATTTTGTATTTGGACGTTCCAGGATTGCTGCGATCATGCAGCAGCATTTTGAACAGAGGATTGAGGAGAGCAGGGAGTATCTGCGGGATCAGCCACAGACGAGGCAGAAGCTGGAAGAACTGGATTCCTCGGCTTCGAACCAGTCCAGATATATTTCGGATGTTTCCAGATTTCCGGTCCATGAGAACACAACTGCAGAGTATTTTCAGGTAGGAGACGATATGTTTCCGGTGCTTGTGAGGGAACTGAAACAGGCGAAGAAATACATTTTTATTGAATATTTCATTATCAATGATGGGGTGATGTGGCAGACAATCCTGAATATTCTGGAAGAGAAAGCTGCGGAGGGTGTGGATGTGCGCCTGATCTATGATGGATTTGGCTGTCTCACAACACTTCCCCATAAATATTATGAAGAGCTTCAGAAAAAAGGAATCAAATGTCAGGTATTTAATCCTTTCCGTCCCATTTTGAATATTATCCAGAATAACCGGGATCACAGGAAGCTTTGTATCATTGACGGATGGGTTGGATTTACGGGAGGCATCAATCTTGCAGATGAATATATCAACCAGAAAGCGCGTTTCGGACACTGGAAGGATACCGCTGTTATGCTCAAAGGGGAAGCTGTCTGGAATATGACGGTAATGTTTCTCCATATGTGGGCAGTGATCGGCAGATCTGAAGAGAGTGTCGATTATGAAGCCTATTTTCCCCACAGATATCATGAGGAAGAATTTGAGAGTGACGGATTTGTCCAGCCGTTCTGTGATACACCTCTGGATGAGGAGGTTGTCGGTGAAGATGTATATCTGAACATTATCAACAAGGCAAAAAAATATGTATATATCTGTACTCCTTATCTGATCATAGATAATGAGATGATGACTGCCCTCTGTCTGGCAGCCAAAAGCGGGGTGGATGTGCGTATTATGACGCCGGGAATCCCTGACAAGAAGCTGGTATTTATCCTTACCCAGTCCTATTACAGGCAGCTTCTGGAAGCCGGTGTAAAGATTTATGAATATCAGCCCGGTTTCCTTCACGCAAAATCCTTTGTGAGTGATGATGAGATTGGAGTTGTGGGAACCATCAACCTGGACTATCGAAGTCTTTATCTTCATTTTGAGGATGGTGTATGGATCTACAGAAACAGAGTAATACAGGATATAAAAGATGATTTTATCCAGACTATGGAATATTGCAGGCAGATAAAACCGGAATTCTGCCTGAACAGAAATATAGGGCTGCGTATCATGCAGAATATTTTCCGCGCATTTGCGCCGCTGATGTAAAATGAGCACTGAAAATCGTATTTTTATGGTTTTCAGTGCTTTTTATCTGATTATGATCAGGTATCGGATCGGATTAAGATGCATTATTTTATTGGATTGCTATATAATGAATAAAGAAAGTAGTCTTAGAGCCGGCAGCCTGCCGGTACATTGATCGGAGAGAGAATATGCGAAAAAAATGGATCTCCATAATATGCGCTATACTTATCATGGTCTGCACCATCACCGCACCTGTATATGCCGCCGGAATCTTTTTGCCTGAGGAAAGCAATACCAGACAGGCAGAATCCACAGATCTTATTGAAGCACCATCAGGAATCTTAATGGAAGCGCAGACAGGAACAGTCGTTTATCAGAAGGATGCGGATACCAGACGAAGCCCTGCCAGTATCACGAAGATCATGACGCTGATCCTGATCTTTGATGCTCTGGATAAAGGCAGCCTGAAAATGGACGACACAGTCACAACCAGTGCCCATGCAAAGTCAATGGGCGGCTCTCAGGTGTTTCTGGAGGAGGGGGAAATCCAGACAGTGGAAACCCTGATCAAATGCATTGTAATCGCGTCAGGAAATGATGCAAGCGTAGCAATGGCAGAGCATATCTGCGGCAGTGAACAGGAATTTGTCCGCCACATGAATGAACGGGCAGAAGGACTTGGGATGAAAAATACTCATTTTGAAGACTGCTGTGGTCTGACAGAATCTCCCGATCATTACACAACAGCCAGGGACATTGCCATCATGAGCAGGGAACTGATCACAAAATATCCGAAAATTCTGGAATATTCTTCCATATGGATGGAAAATATCACCCATGTGACCAGGCAGGGGACCAAGGAATTCGGACTTACCAATACCAACAAACTGATCCGCAGCTACGAGGGATGTGTCGGCCTGAAAACAGGAAGCACCAGTATTGCAAAATACTGTCTCAGCGCAGTTGCAAAAAGAAATGACATTACTCTGATCGCAGTAGTGATGGCAGCCCCGGACTATAAAGTGCGATTTAAAGATGCTGCCTCCATGTTAAATTATGGCTTTTCAAAATGCAGCCTGTACATAGATAAGAAAATGGAAGCTCTGCCTGAGATCCCGGTCAGAAATGGAAAGAAAAAGACGGTTTCCCTGGTTTATGAAGAACAGTTTCACTATCTGGATACCACAGGACAGAATATCGGGAATGTAAAAAGAAAGCTGAGAATCCACAGGGAAGTAAAGGCTCCGGTGAAAAAGAACACCCTGGCAGGGGAGATGATCTATTCCGTCGATGGGAAGGAACTGGGAAGAGTGCGGATCCTTTATGGGGAAAATGCAGGAAAAGCCACATATCCGGACTGCCTGAAAAAAGTCTTCATGAGATTGTAAACGTTACTGAGAACAGAGTGAACAGTAACCTGTAAACAAAAAGTATTTTGGACAATTCTATAATTTTTTGACAAAGGACAGCAATCCGATGTATAATAAAATCCAAATGGGTATTGAGGGAAATAAAAAACAAAAGGAAGGTACTATATAATGAAAGAAATCCGTACAGAAGATGCCGTAGGGCACATTTTATGCCATGACATCACACAGATTATCAAAGATGTAAAAAAAGGGGTGCTTTTTAAGAAAGGTCATATTGTCAGAGAAGAGGATATTCCTCTGTTACTCTCTGTAGGAAAAGAACATTTATATGTGTGGGAGAAGAAAGAAGGAATCCTTCATGAGAATGAAGGTGCAGAGATCCTTTATAAGATCTGTGCCGGAGATTCGGACACCATGCATGGTTCTGATATAAAAGAGGGAAAGATCGAGCTGATCGCAGACATTGACGGAGTGCTTAAAATCCGCAGAGAAGCTCTGCTGGCTGTCAACTCACTTGGAGAGATGATGATCGCATCCCGCCATGGAGATTTTCCTGTAAAGAAGGGCGACAAACTTGCAGGAACCAGAATTATCCCTCTGGTGATCGAGAAGGAGAAAATGGATCGTGCAGCAGAGGTGGCAGGCACAGAGCCGATCTTTTCCATTCTGCCATATAAGAAGAAAAAGGTGGGTATCGTAACAACAGGAAGTGAAGTGCAGAAAGGTCTGATCACTGACACCTTCACTCCTGTACTGAGAGATAAATTTGCAAAATTTCCATCAGAGGTCATCGGTCAGACAAAACCGGGTGACGATATGGAGCAGATAACAGCCGATATCCTGAAATTTATCGAAGAGGGAGCCGATATGGTAGTCTGCAGCGGTGGAATGAGCGTAGATCCGGATGACAGAACTCCGGGTGCGATCAAAGCAACAGGAACCCGCATCGTATCCTACGGTGCACCCGTACTTCCGGGAGCTATGATGCTGGTTTCCTATTATGAGAAAGACGGCAGGCAGATACCGATCCTTGGGCTTCCGGGATGTGTTATGTATGCAAAGAATACCATCTTTGATCTGCTTCTGCCGAGACTGATGGCAGATGATGAGATCACATTATCAGAGATTAACCAACTTGGAGAGGGTGGACTCTGCCTGAACTGTGATGTCTGTACATTCCCGAACTGCGGATTCGGGAAATGATATCCCGCAAAGTGCGTTGCCAGACACAAAGTGAACATAAAGGGAAAAGAAAACTTGCATGAAAAGATTTAAAACCGTACATTATACAATCCATTCTAACAAAATAAAGGATGCGAGAGGCATCAGATTTGCTGTGATCGCAGATCTTCATGGCATGGAATTTGGCCCTGATAACAGAAAGCTTCTGGAGACGATCCACCGGTACAGACCGGATGGGATTCTCATTGCCGGTGATATGATCGTGAGAAATGATTCTGCTTCTTTAAAGACTGCATCATCTCTTCTGAGGAGCCTGGCTCAGCAGTATCCTGTTTATTATGCATTGGGAAACCATGAATATAAGCTGTACAGGACAGATCCTCAGGAGAACTGTATGGCAGCCCGATATCAGGAATATGAAAAGGAGCTGAAGACAGTCGGGATCCATATCCTGCATAATGAATCCTGCAGCCTGCAGGTGGGAAAAACCAGCCTTACTGTCTATGGTCTGGAAGTACCTCTGATCTATTATAAAAAGCCATTTTCTCCACAGCTTAAAAGAGAGGAAATCAGGGAACTGATCGGAGAACCATCTTCTGATTCCCTGAATATTCTTCTGGCCCACAGTCCCAAATATGGAGATACCTATTTTGACTGGGGGGCAGATCTGATCCTGAGCGGGCATTATCATGGAGGGATTGTAAGAATTGGCAGGCACAATGGGTTGCTTTCCCCACAGCTTCATCCATTTCCGAAGTTCTGCTGCGGAGATTTCCACAGGAAGGAACAGCATATGCTGGTAAGCGCAGGAGCAGGGGAACACACCATACCTGTAAGGATCCATAATCCCAGGGAATTGCTGATGGTGGATCTGAAACCGAATGCCTGAGAACATTGTTACTGTCTGCTGACTGTATGGCAGCGAAATATTTACTTGAAAAGGAAAAGACTGTGCTATGGGAATTCCGGTAAAGCTGGAAGTATTTGAAGGTCCTCTGGATCTCTTACTGCACCTTATCGAAAAAAATAAAATAGATATCTATGATATCCCCATCGTGGAGATCACAGATCAGTATATGGAATACATCCATGCCATGGAGCGGGAAGACCTTGGAATCATGAGTGAGTTTATGGTTATGGCAGCCACATTGCTGGATATCAAGTGTAAAATGCTTCTCCCGAAAGAAGTCAATGAGGAGGGAGAAGAGGAAGATCCAAGAGCGGAACTGGTGGAGAAACTTCTGGAATATAAGATGTATAAGTTTATGTCCTATGAGCTGAAGGACAAGATGGACGATGCGGCAAATGTATTCTTTAAAGAGCCCACTCTTCCCGATGAGGTACTGCAGTACAGAGAGCCTGTAGATCCAAAGGAACTTCTGGCAGGTCTCACACTGGAGAAGCTGAATGCAATCTACAAGTCTATCATCCGCAGGCAGGAAGACAAGGTCGATCCTATCCGAAGCAAATTCGGAACCATCGAGAAGGAAGAGGTCAGTCTGTCTGATAAGATGATAGAGATCAAAGATTTTGCCCGTACCCATCGGAAATTCAGCTTCCGAAATCTCCTGGAGAGTCAGTGCTCGAAAGTACAGGTGATCGTCACCTTTCTATCCATACTGGAACTGATGAAAATGGGACATATCCATGTGGAGCAGGACGGACTGTTCGATGATATCTCTGTTGAAGTACAGACAGACCCGGATACATGGAAGAATCTTACAGAATTTGCGGAAGATGAACCATAGAATACAGAGATCAATATGTAATAAAAGGAATGAGGAAGACTGAGTGAAGATTAAGGAGACAGAAGCTGCGATAGAAGCAATACTTTTTGCAATGGGCGGTTCCGTAGAACTGCCCCGGATCGCCAGAGCCATCGGTGTGGACGAGAAGACAACAGGAAGGATCATCCGCAATATGATGGACCGTTATCAGGAAGAGAACAGAGGCATCCAGATCATAGAGCTGGAGAATTCTTTCCAGATGTGTACAAAGAAAGAATATTATCAGTATCTGATCAATATTGCCCTGCATCCTCAGAAGCCGGCACTGTCAGATGTTATGCTGGAAACCTTATCCATCATTGCATACAAACAGCCGGTTACAAAGGCGGAGATCGAGAAGATCCGAGGGGTAAAATGTGACCACGCCATCAACAAGCTGGTAGAATACAGTCTGGTCAGGGAGCTGGGGCGTCTGGATGCCCCCGGACGTCCGATCCTGCTCGGGACCACGGAAGAGTTTCTGCGCTGCTTCGGCGTACAGGATCTGGAATCCCTGCCTGTCCCTGATCCTGTCCAGATAGAGGACTTTAAGGCAGAGGCAGAGGAAGAAATCCAGCTGAAACTGGATGTGTAAGATAAAGGAGAAAAAACTAATGCCAACCACATATGCACATGATTTATTTGGAAAAGAAGTATATAAGAGACTGCCTTCAGATATGAAAGCCCTGATCCGCAGACATGGGGACTTGTACAGGATCGGTTTACATGGGCCGGATATCCTGTTCTACTATATGGTTTCAAAGAATCCTGTCACCCAGTTCGGGATTGAGATGCATCATGAAAAGGCAAGAGCCTTTTTTGAAGAAGGGATGCGGCAGGTCAGAAGAAATGATGATGAGGCACTTTTTGCATATCTTCTTGGATTTGGCTGTCATTATATTCTGGACTCCGCATGCCATCCCTATGTAAATAAGATGGCTGCAGAAGGCGTCATTCCTCACATTGTTCTGGAGAAGGAATTTGACCGTGTGCTTATGGAAGAGACAGGCAAAGATCCTGACCATTATTATCCGGCCTGCGGGATCATGCCGAAGATGGAATATGCCAGAGTGATCCACAGGGCCATTCCTCTGGTGAAAACCATAAACATTTATATTTCTGTCAGGATGATGAAAATTCTTACCAATTTCATGGTGTGTGATGACCATGGAAGAAAACGCAGGATTCTGGGGAAACTTCTGAGACTGGGAGGAGAGTCCATCGGCTCTGTCATTGAACATTTCATGACTGCCGAAGCAGTAGAGCAGGCAAAAGCTCCCATGCCTGAACTTGAGAGGCTTTACAGAGAGGCGGTTCCTGAAGCTGTGGAATATCTGGGAGAACTTTATACCTTAAGAGAGGGAGCTTATCATCTGAGCAAAAGATGGGACCGGACTTATAACGGGTAATGGGCATATCCCGATATTTTTCGGAACTGTGACAGTCATATTCCGGACATGCAGGCATAAATTATCTTATAGGGTGAAGCAAAATCCTGCAGATATCCTGTAAACAACAGATCTGTGAATAACCGTAAATTATGAACAGTGATATTCATGGATTGCCAGCATGTGAGGTGGAGTATGAGAATGAAACATATTGCCGCTGTCATTGTTGTGACGGCGGTATTATTGTTTACGCAGACATACACCTCCGCCCGGGGAGCGGAGTACAAAATACCTCAGACAGTAGACATGACACCTGTTGCAGAAGAACCGGCAGAACTGTACGCATTATCAGCAGTCCTCATGGACGGAGAGTCAGGCAGAGTACTCTATGAAAAGGACGGAGAGCGGCCTCTGGCAAATGCCAGCACAACCAAGGTGCTTACCTGTATTGTGGCACTGGAGAACTCTCCGGGGGATGATTATGTTCAGGTTTCTCAGAATGCGGCATCCCAGCCGGAAGTAAAGCTAGGACTTCAGAAAGGAGAACAGTATTATCTGGAGGATCTTCTGTACTCCCTTATGCTGAAAAGCCACAATGATACAGCGGTTGCCATTGCAGAACACTGCGGGGGAAGCGTGGAAGGCTTTGCCAGAATGCTCAACCGGAAAGCAAAACAGATAGGATGTAAGAATACGTATTTTATTACACCCAATGGCCTGGATGCTGAGGATGAGAACGGAAAACATCACACAACAGCCAAAGATCTGGCACTGATCATGCGCTATGCTATTAAAAACGAAACATTCCTGCACATTGCACAGACCAGAGACTATACATTCTCTGAGATCACAGGAAAGAGAACCTTTTCCGTACATAATGCCAATGCATTTCTTGACATGAGAGACGGAGTTCTTGCCGGAAAAACAGGCTATACTTCCCAGGCTGGCTACTGTTATGTATGTGCATGGGAAAAAGAGGGCAAAACATTTATCGTCAGTCTCCTTGGCTGTGGGTGGCCCAACCACAAAACCTATAAATGGAGTGACACAGAGAAACTGCTGGACTTCGGAGATTACAACTATGAGTACGAAACCTACTGGAAAGAACCACAGACCGGAAAAATCCTGGTAACAGACGGTGTGGAAGATGGTCAGGATATAGGAACGAAAATCTATCTGAGAGGTAAATGCAGTGTAACCGCATATGACAGGGAAAAAGAAGTCCTTCTGAAAAAAGGGGAAACTGTAACCTGTAAAATAGAAATTCCACAGAAAGTCAGTGCACCGGTTCTTAAGGGGGAGAAGCTTGGCCGCATTGCCTATTACCTGGATGGAAAACTGATAGATTTTTATCCGGTCTATGCGGAGAAATCAGTGGAAAAAATCAGTTTTAAATGGTACACTGAAAAAGTATTTCATGATTTTTTTCATTAGATACATTTATATGGGAACCTATAGCAGTCCCAGTAAATAATGCATCTTAATCCGGCTCAGCAGAGTGTGAAATCCTGCGTCAGATATCTTTGCCGTGCGTCAGCACGCCTGCAGAAATCTTCCTTGTCTTTCGCACTCTGCTAAACTGTCTTAAATGCATTATTTACTGGGACTGCTATAAAAGAACCGTCATCAGAGTCTTGCCATAGAATCGTCTGTCGAATTCATAGAAAAAAACTATCGAACAGATGAAATAATTTAATGGTTTAAAGGGTTGCTATACGAAAGCGATATTGATATAATAAATCTTAACAGTCGGCATTCATATATTGCCGTTCGTGAATAGTTTATGGCAGTTTGTGACTGATCTGCGGTCTGCTGCAAGCTGACATAGGAAAGACAGAGGAAAGAGATATGAATCAGTTAGAAATACTCAGAGAGAGTCTTGGCCAGTGTGATGAGATCATTCTGGATGCACTTATCATGCGTAACAGGATCGTGGAGGACATTATGGCATATAAAGAAGCCAACGGACTCCAGATTTTACAGCCTGAGCAGGAAGCGAAGCAGAAAGAATGGCTGGAGAAGAGAATGGAAGGCAGACGCCATAAGGACGAGGTTTCCGATGTATTTGAATGCATCCGCACAAACAGTAAACGGATCCAGGCAAGAAAACTCTTCAACTACAACATCGTGCTGATCGGTTTCATGGGTGCCGGAAAGTCCACAATTTCTGATTTCCTTAAGAATGTATTTGCCATGGATGTGGTAGAGATGGATCAGATCATTGCCCAGAGACAGGGAATGAGTATTTCCGATATCTTCGAGACATACGGTGAGCAGTATTTCCGTGACCTTGAGACAAACCTGCTTATCGAAATGCAGTCACGCAGCAATGTTGTGATCTCCTGCGGCGGTGGTACTCCAATGAGAGAGTGCAATGTAGTAGAGATGAAGAAGAATGGCCGTGTTGTTCTCCTCACAGCAAAACCGGAGACAATCCTTGACCGCGTCAAAAATAACCATGACCGTCCGCTGATCGAGAACAATAAGACTGTTCCATTTATCGCAGATCTGATGGAGAAACGCCGCGCTAAATACGAGGCAGCGGCTGATATCATCATCGAAACAGATGGCAAGAACGAACTGGAAATCTGCGAAGAACTGGTACACAGACTCCGCACCATGGATGAAGAAAAATAATATAACATGACAGATCTGGTTTATGATATCAGAAGTGCCGGATATCAAGTCATAATATTGAATGTATCGGTTATTATAAAAAGATATGGGGTGTCTCGACTGACGGGACAGTCCCATATCTTTTTGTATTCTGATATTTTATTAAGTCAGATCAGCTG
This sequence comes from Blautia sp. DFI.1.216, assembly GCF_020594215.1. Lineage (NCBI taxonomy): Bacteria > Bacillati > Bacillota > Clostridia > Lachnospirales > Lachnospiraceae > Blautia > Blautia sp. DFI.1.216. The sequence continues at coordinate 34,998 of NZ_JAJDML010000001.1, read as the reverse complement.
GTCTTATAATCCCATTCCTTCTGTGCCTGCTCGATCACATATTTCTTAAATGCTTCCACAACCGGTGGATGGTATACGTTCTTCAGCATCGCCATATAGAAGTTTCTTTGCCAGCTTGGAGAAACTAAGGGAAGGATCTTTACATTCAGAGACTGCAGGATCGGAATATTGGGAGCTACGCAGATTCCAAAGCCGTTGGAGACAAAGCCTGCAGCAACCTGATCCTCGTCAATCTCATAAGCCACATCCGGTGTCTGCCCGATACATTCAAATAGTCCGTCAATGATCTGTCTCAGGCCACTTCTCTTCTTAAATATAATCTGTTTATAAGGAATGGTATCCTCCAGCCGTACTTCATCCTTTACTGCCAGCGGATGATCAAGAGGTACGATCACAACCAGCTCCTGTCTGGCAACCGGAATAAACTCGATCAGCGGCTCATTATCAAGTTTGGAACAGAACCCCAGATCATATTTCTTCTCTTTTAATCCGTTCAGAATATCAGATGTTAAAACTTTATCACAATACAGATTAAAATCTATCTTTTTAGTAGGATTTTCCTCCAGAAATCCCCGCATGATCTTAGGAAGAAAATCAATTCCAAGTGTACGCAGGAATACCACATCAATGCAGCCTTCCCCTTTACCTGCCAGCTTCAGACTGTTCACAGAAGAGTCCAGACGGTTCAGTACCTCTTCCACGTCATTCAGGAAAACTTTTCCATACTTGGTAAGAGTAACATTCCTTCCATTTTTTTCAAACAGTTTTACGCCCAGTTCTTCCTCGAGAGTGGAGATCGCATAACTCAGCGAAGGCTGGGTGATCGCCAGAATATCAGCGGCTTTTGTGTAATGTTCAATATGAGCCAGCGTAGAAAAGTACCGCAGATGATACAGGTTCATAGAAAAACTCCTTTCTCTGATAAGTATTTTATAAGTGACTATATTTTATGTGCAGGCTTTTACAGTCCTTTAATGCTTCGGAAAACTATAATTATAGTCACTCTTGCACAAATAATCCGCGCTGTATTTGTCATATACGTAGATTATATCATGATGTATTGAAAAAATCTATGAATTTAAAGGATAGAACTAATTTGTTTTATATTTAACAAAGATATATAATGCTTATATCAAAAAGATACAAAATATTATCAAAATAAATAGAAAAATTATGCGATTTTATCAGGAGGACAAAAAGATGTCAAAAGAATTTCCAATTACTATCAGTTCCTGGACACTGGGAGATCAGTGCAAATTTGAAGACAGAGTGATCGCTGCAAAGAACGCAGGATACGAAGGAATCGGCCTTCGTGCAGAAACTTATGTAGATGCGTTGAATGAGGGACTTTTTGACAAAGACATTCTTGCTATTCTGGACAAACATGGTATGAAAGTAACAGAGGTTGAGTACATCGTACAGTGGGCTGAAGAACACAGATCTTACGAACAGAAATACAAAGAACAGCTCTGCTTCCATATGTGTGAATTATTTGACGTAAAACAGATCAACTGCGGTCTGATGGAAAACTACTCCGTAGAATATACTGCTCAGAAATTAAGAGAATTATGCCAGAGAGCAGGAAAATACATCATCGGTGTTGAGCCAATGCCATACAGCGGAATCCCGGATATGAAAAAAGGCTGGGCAGTTGTAAAGGCAGCTGACTGCGAGAATGCAAAACTGATCATGGATACCTGGCACTGGGTAAGAGCAAATCAGCCGGTTGACCTTTCTGTGATCGAAGACATCCCGGCAGACAAGATCGTATCCATCCAGATCAACGATGTATGGGAAAGACCATATGCAACAACAATCTTAAGAGACGAATCCATGCATGACCGTCTTGCTCCCGGAACAGGAATCGGATGTACAGCAGCGTTCGTTAAGATGGTAAAAGAAAAAGGAATCAAACCAAACGCAATCGGTGTAGAAGTCATCAGCGATGCAATCCTTGCAAAAGGACTTGAATATGCTGCAAACCATACATATGAGAACACAAAGAAAGTGCTTGAGGAAGCATGGCCGGAAGTTCTTCAGTAAGTATCTGACGGATAAACCAACAGATTAAAGGATCAGGCAGAAATCTCCACGCCTGTCTGATCCGGATTTTTGATGAGATAAAAAATACTGAAAATATAAATAAAATCCAGAGAAAAAGGAGAAGGTTACATGAAATTCAATGCAATGTTTCAGCCGATCAACATCGGTCCAATGACAGTAAAGAACCGCTTCGTAGTTCCGCCAATGGGAAACAACTTTGCAAACACAGACGGAAGCATGAGTGAACAGTCCGCAGCTTATTATCGTGAAAGAGCAAAAGGCGGCTTCGGTCTGATCACAATCGAAGCAACAGTAGTACATAAAGGCGCAAAGGGCGGTCCTCGCAAACCATGTCTTTATGATGACTCCACAATCGAAAGCTTCCGCAAGGTAGTAGATGCCTGTCATGCAGAGGGAGCAAAGGTTTCCGTACAGCTTCAGAATGCAGGTCCTGAAGGAAATGCAAAGAACGCAGGTGCACCGATCGAGGCAGCTACAAGTATTCCGTCAGACTGCGGAAGAGATACACCAAAGGAAGTTACAACTGAAGAAGTTTATGAACTGGTAAAAGGCTATGGCCTCGCAGCAAAGAGAGCCATGGAAGCAGGCGTAGATGCAGTTGAGATTCATATGGCACATGGATATCTGGTAAGTACCTTCCTTTCTCCGAGAACGAACAAGAGACTGGATGAATTTGGTGGTTCCTTTGAGAACAGAATGCGTTTCTCCCGTCTGATCATCGAAGAAGTAAAGAAGATGACAGAAGGAAAGATCGCAGTTCTTGCAAGAATCAACAGCTGTGATGAAGTACCGGGCGGTCTTGATGTGCATGACAGTGCTGCGATCGCTGCATATCTGGAAGGATGCGGACTGGATGCCATCCATGTATCCAGAGCTGTTCACATCCGCGATGAATTTATGTGGGCACCGACAGTCACACACGGCGGTTTCTCCGCTTCTCAGGTAGAAGAGATCAAACGTGCCGTATCTATCCCGGTGATCACAGTAGGACGTTATACAGAACCACAGTTTGCGGAATTGATGGTAAAAGAAGGACGCTGTGACCTGGTTGCATTCGGACGTCAGAGCCTTGCAGATCCTTATATGCCATTAAAAGCGCAGGAAGAAAGACTGGAGGATATGATCCCATGTATCGCATGTCTTCAGGGCTGCGTGGCAAACATGTATGCAGGAAACCCTGTATGCTGTCTTGTAAACCCATTCCTTGGACATGAAGCTGAGGGCATTGCTCCTGCAGAAAAAGCGAAAAAAGTAATGGTAATCGGCGGCGGTGTTGCAGGTCTTTGCGCTGCATTTATCGCACAGGAAAAAGGTCATCAGGTAACACTTTATGAAGCAAGTGATAAACTTGGCGGAAACATGCGTCTTGCTGCTTATCCTCCGGGAAAAGGCGACATCACAAACATGATCCGCAGCTATATCGTACGCTGCCAGAAAGCAGGCGTAACAATCAAAATGAATCAGGAAGTAACTCTGGATCTTATCAGGGAGGAGAAACCAGACAGCGTAATTGTTGCTTCCGGTTCCAGAACACTGATTCTTCCAATCGAAGGTATCGACAATCCTGCAATTATCCATGGCTCTGATCTCCTTGACGGCAAGAGAGCAGCAGGAAAGAAAGTACTGGTTGTAGGCGGCGGAATGGTAGGATGCGAGACAGCAGCATTCCTCGGTGAGCAGAACCATGATGTAACAGTCATTGAGTTCAGAGACACTGTAGGTGCCGACGTGATCCACGAGCATAGAGTTTACCTGATGAAAGATTTCGAAGATTACAAGATCAAAGAGATCACAGGTGCAAAGGTATGCAAATTCTATGAGGACGGCGTAGAGTACGGGACAGCAGACGGACAGAGACATGAATCCAGAGGCTATGATTCTGTCATTCTTTCCATGGGATTCAGAAACTACAACCCATTCGGCGAAGAGATCAAAGCCATCGTACCGGATACCTATGTGATCGGCGATGCCACCCGCGCAAGAAGAGCACTTGATGCTACGAAAGAAGCGTATGAGGTAGCTTCCACATTATGATGATATCAGGGTCAAAAGTTCAAAAAGTCGTTCGTGCTTGCACGATAAGATTTTTGAACCTGGGACCCGCCAAACATGAGAAAGTAGCGATTTACGCAGTAAATCAGCGAATTTCGAATCTTATAATTTATTCGTTTTATAGTTGCAGTTAAGAGACGCTGTATGATATTATCAGCGGACAGCAGCTTGAAAATGATTTTACAAATGAAAAATATCCGGGTACATATATAAAATGTATCCGGATTCTGACAAAAATATTTCAGGAGGCAAACAGGAAATGGAACAGAGAATTAAAGGAACAACAGGATTAATGGCACTTATCGGAAGCCCGGTAGGACACTCAGGATCACCGGCAATGTATAACTTCAGCTTCCGTCATCATAACCTTGACTATGCTTACATGGCATTTGACATCAAGGAAGACCAGGTTCCGGCTGCTCTGGATGCAATCCGTCTTTTCAAAATGAGAGGCGCAAACGTAACTATGCCATGCAAGAACGAAGCTGCAAAACACATGGATGAGCTGTCACCTGCAGCAAGAATCATCGGTGCAGTTAACACAATCGTTAATGAAGACGGCAAATTAGTAGGACATATCACAGACGGTATCGGATTTGTCCGCAACTTAAAAGAACATGGCGTTGATGTGAAAGGCAAAAAAATGGTAGTTCTCGGTGCAGGCGGTGCTGCAACAGCAATCCAGGTACAGTGTGCATTAGACGGTGCAGAATCCATTTCTATCTTCAATCCGAAAGACCCATTCTTTGCACGTGCAGAGTCCACAGCAGAGAAACTGAGCAAAGAAACACCGGATTGTAAAGTTTCTGTATTTGATCTGGCAGATGAGGCAAAACTGAAAGAAGAGGTTGCAAACGCAGACATCCTCGTGAACGCAACACTTGCAGGAATGAAACCTCACGAAGAGCTTACTCTGATCAAAGATAAATCCATGTTCCGCCCTGACCTTGTAGTAGCAGACGTTGTTTACAATCCTGCTGAAACAAGAATGGTAAAAGAAGCCAAAGAAGCAGGCTGCAAGCTTGCAATCGGCGGAAAAGGAATGCTGTTATGGCAGGGAGCTGCAGCTTACAAACTCTACACAGGACTGGAAATGCCAACAGCTGAATACCAGAAATTCCAGGAAGAAAACGAAAACAAGTAATAATAACCTAGGAGACCAAAATGAAACAGAAAACAAACAAAATGCTCATTTTCACCTCCCTTGCAGCATATTTCACTTATTTCATCCATGGAATCGGTGCTTCTATCCTGGGGCAGTACAAACCGGAGTTTGCAGCTGCCTGGGGTGCGAAGCCCCTGGCCGATGGCACACTGGATGTAAGTATGGTAGTATCTGTAATTGCAGCACTTGGACTGGGGCGTCTGATTTCTCTTCCTTTCTCCGGTCCTCTGTCTGACAAATACGGAAGAAAACTGAGCGGAATTATCGGCGTGCTCTGTTATGTAGCATACTTCTTTGGAATGGCTAATTCCACATCCATGGCAATGGGATATGCATTTGCAGTGATCGGCGGAATCGCAAACTCTTTCCTCGATACCTGCGTAAGCCCCACCTGCATGGAAATCTATGTAAACAACCCGTCAGTAGCCAACCTGTTTACAAAATTTTCCATCTGCCTGAGCCAGTTCCTGCTTCCATTCCTGATCGGAATCGTAGCATCTGCAAATATGTCATATAAGACAATCTTTATTGTAGCAGGTATTGCAATCCTCATTGACGGAATCCTGATCCTGATCCTCCCTTTTCCGGCGAGAAAGAAGGCAGTACAGGCTAAAGCTGATAAGAAGAAATCCGGACACAAGATTTCCCCTGCAGCGATTGCTGCAATTCTGATCGGATTCACTAGCTCCTCAACCTTTATGTTATGGCTGAACTGTAATCAGGAACTTGCCCGTTCCTATGGTATGGCAGACCCTTCAAAGATCCAGTCCCTGTATGCCCTGGGAACTGCAACTGCCATCCTTGCAACAGCAGCATTTATCAAAAAAGGTCTGAAAGAGATTAACGTCCTGATCCTCTATCCGTTAATCTCTACAATTATGCTGGCTCTCTGCTACTTTATCCAGGCTCCGTTTATTTGTCTGGTAGGTGGTTTTGTGATCGGATATGCAGGTGCAGGCGGTGTTCTCCAGCTGGCAGTTTCCACAACAGCAGAGTTCTTCCCTGAGAACAAAGGAACAGCAACCTCACTGGTAATGATCGCATCTAGCATCGCAAACTATACGATCTTAAGCCTTGCAGGATACATTACCAAAGTGGGCGGAAGCAGTGCTCCGAGAATGATTCTTCTTCTGAATATGGCAGTGACTATTATCGGTATCCTGCTCGCTCTTTTTGTAAAGAAAAACAGAAATAAGTAAGCCAGTAAGTGATAGAAATAAATAAGCGATAGAAATAAATAAGATACAGAAATCCTGTGATATTGAAATCCAATCTAACTGAAGATACGTTTGGACGTTACAAGCTTCAAATTTTTTCCGGTCGGATTGGATTTTATTAAAAACTGGATTGTTTAAAAATTAACAAAAAAGATAGAATATACAAGCTGAAATATAGAAGTAATCTAACAATTCACTGAAAAGGAGAAATTGTATGGCACATACAAGAACACAAAGAAGAGAAAATGAACTGCCCTACATCCCCTTTGGACCATTTCAGATAAGACTTCCATTCATACACTACAAGATAGAATCTGTTGAGTTCATTCAGGGTCTAATCCTGGGCGTTACTGCGCTGGCTGCTGTTCCCTATCTGGAGCAGTATCTGGGGCTTCCTTATGAGCTGGCGTGGAGCTGTGTAATTATTGAAACCTTCCTTTATCTGCTTCACAGCCTGCTTGGCGATCCGGTAGTACCGGGGTGGATCACACCCACACTGCCGCTGACCATTGTATTTCTGGAAGGCTTCCCCATGGGAAAAGAGAGAATACAGGCTATGATCGCACTGCAGATGCTGGTAGGTCTGGTATTTATTTTTATGGGTGTGACCAGACTGGCGGATAAATTTGTTCATGCAGTTCCCAATTCTGTTAAAGGCGGAATCCTTCTTGCAGCACCTGTTACAGTTATGGCAGGACAGCTGGGTGAGAATGGAAATATGCACAAATATCCTCTGGCTATTGTTGCAGGTGTAGGTCTCCTGATCCTGATCAGCTTCTCTGACAAATATCAGGAGAAGAGAAAAAACAATAAGTTTCTTGACCTGGTTGCAAGATATGGAAATCTCTTCCCCTATCTTATCGCAATGGTAGTAGGACTTCTGGTTGGAGAACTGGATGCTCCGGGACTGGAGATTGGTACTTTTATCAAGATTCCTCAGTTTAAAGATATCATTGATCAGGTGAGCATCTTCGGCGTAGGGATTCCTCCTGCATCTATGTTTATCAAAGCACTACCGCTGGCACTGGTGTGCTATGTTATTGCATTTGGTGATTTTGTTACTACAGAGACCCTTGTATCAGAGGCACGTCAGGCAAGAGATGATGAGTATATTGATTTCAATTCCAGCCGTTCCAATCTGGTAAGCGGTCTGAGAAACCTGATCCTGTCTATCATTGCACCATTTCCTCCCCTTTCCGGTCCGTTATGGGTTGGAATGACTGTATCCGTATCCATGCGTTATAAAGAAGGAAAGAAAGCAATGAAGTCTCTTCTCGGAGGAATGGCTTCTTTCAGACTGGCCACATTCTTAAGTGTGCTGATCATTCCTGTAGTAAGCTTCTTTCGCCCGATCTTCGGAGTAGGATCTTCCATTACTCTGATGTTCCAGGCGTTTGTATGTGCGAGAATTGGTATGGATTACTGTAAGAGCGACAGAGACAAGATGATTGCAGGCGTTATGGCAGCAGTCCTCGCAACCCAGGGAACTGCATGGGCATCTGCATGGGCTCTGGCAGTAGGCTTCGGACTGAATGTTTTCCTGTCCAACTGGAATCCCCTTGAGAAAAATCATAGATGATTAATGGAATCTGTGTTATAATCAGGTAAATTAGATGAAGAAGGGGTGAATGCAATTATGATGTATCCGTTTATGACATTGAATGATGATACTGAAATTACTCATTCGGAAATGAAAGCAGATGGGAAAGTAAAAGTCTATATAGAAACTCCTGATGAATTTGGAGGATTTCACAATGCCACATGCTGGCTTCCTGATTATAAGTGGGAGGATATTGAGGGATATTCTGATACAGAGATGGCATATTTTAAACAGTTAATCAGAAATAACGCTCATCTTATTATTGAATTTTCGCAGGAAGGAGGCATTTTAAATGCCGCAAATTCTTAGAATTGGACCATATAGTATTTATTTTTGGTCCAATGAAGGAGATCCCTTAGAACCAATTCATGTTCATGTATCAGAAGGAAGAGCCAGTGCAACTGCTACTAAAATATGGATTACCAGTACTGGAAAAACTATTCTCAGCAATAATAATTCTAAAATTCCGGAAAAGATACTGAAAAGGTTAATGAGGATGATAGAAGCCAATAGTTCGGATATTATTGATGAGTGGTTAAATCGTTTTGGAGAAATTCGATATTTTTGTTGAAAAATACCAGCTTTTATTAGCTGGTATTTTTTTATTGTGAAGGATTCTGAGATAAAGAGATAGTTTTGGATAATTCAGGTTGGAAAAAGGAAGGCTCTATATTAATGGCTGAGGAAGGCAGTACAATATCAATAATAGTACCTTCGCCAGGTATACTTTCTACCAAAAGTCCATATTCCTCTCCATAATAACTGCGTAACCTTTGATTTACATTTGCAAGTCCAATAGAGTGATGCCCTTTTGGAGAAGTTTTGCCGGAACACTGAAAAGTTTTTAATTGTTCCTGAGACATTCCGCTTCCGTTATCAGCAACCAGGAAATGAAGTAATTCGTTTTCAAGTTGACAGGAAATACTGATATAACATTCATTTTCTTTATTAGAAAAACCATGTTCCACACTGTTTTCTACAAGTGGCTGGAACAAAAATACAGGAAGATTCATCTGCAGGAATTCAGGTGGGACATTAATATCATAGCAGAATTTTCCGGGAAAACGTATGTTCTGTATAGTCATATAGCGCTGAACCTGCTGGAGTTCTTCCTGAAGAGTTGCAACAGGAAATTTTTCCAGATTATACCGTACAAGTTCAGACATACAAGTAGCAATGGTTTCGATTTCAGGTACATCATGAATTTCAGCAAGTGACTTGATAACATTTAAAGTATTATGAAGAAAATGATGATTTATCTGAAATTGCAGCATTTGAACCCGCATTTGTTGTTCAGTAATTTGAATTTCATAATTTTGTTTCAGGCTCAGAAAGAGACGCTGGCTCATTCCGTTAAAGCTGTCAATCAGTTTGCGCAATTCCTGGTTGGAACCGCAGGATTTCAGATCAATCTGTGTTCCATCGGAAGGATCCAGAATATCGATTTCATGACATAGATTGGAAACCGGACGGGTAAGTATTCTGGACAGGAAAATTGCCAGGATAAGTCCAAGCAATGCGCAGAACAGGAAAATTCCCAGGTAACTGATGATAGTGTCATGAAAAGTATGAGCGATTTTTTCGTTGCTTATGATCTGAACAATATGCCACTGGGTAGTATTATTAATGCATCCATTAATTACAAACTGACCCAGAGATGTCTTAAGAGTACTTTGATCGATTGCATCCTGTGAAGTTAGAGTATTGCTGAAGTCTTCAAGTTTGGACAAAACAGAGGAAGATATATCTGCTTCTGAAAAAGATGCAAGATTAATTGTGCATGTAAGTTTGTTATCTGCATTATAGATTAAAAGTGTATTTTGTGTTTCACAGGATGAAGATAGGATTTCCATAATTGGAGTAAAATCTATTTCTGCATAACACAGTCCTGTTTCCTGGTAATCGTATCTATCCAGTAAAATTTTGACCATTGGAAGAATACTGTGTCCGGTACTGGAATCTGTCTGCAGAGGTGCAAAATATGTCCGGTTTTTAGAAGTTTCAGCTATTTTTTTCCATTTTTCCATATTAGATTCAATTGTATGACGCTGCTGCGCTGTCTTTACATTATATTCAAAAGAGTAACCGTATCTATTTTGAAAATAGACGGTAAGCATAGAACTGTTCAATTGATTTGTCTGGCGCATTAAATTTCGAAAAACATTGAAATCCTGAGCATATGACAGATAATCTTTTTCGTAATTAGTTATCATGGCTTTACGTGCGTCATCGTTGAGAAGAGGAGTATCCGCTATTTTTAGTGCATTTTCAAGAAGTGTATCAAGAGACTGGTTCATTTGCGTCAGTGTTGCTGCAGTAGAAGTATTATATTCTGAAGTGATTGTACTGGTTTTTGAAATGGCATTTATTGTGCTTAGAAGAACCGTTGGAAAAATAACGAGAATAAGTGATGACAGAAAAATCTGCATACGAAAAGACAATTGATGTATTTTTTTCATAAAAACCTCCAGATATTTGTGATAGAATATTTTTAAAGAATTATAGCATGTATTTTTTGGAAAAAATAGAAAATATCCTAAGAAATTTTCTATTTTTATAAAACAATCTTTCTATTTTTTTGAAAAGAAGTTTATTATACTGTTTTCAACGGTCAGGGAACTTTGCAAAGCAGAAGACAGTAGAAATTTCAGGAGGTTAGAGAAAGATGACAAAGAAAGAGCGTGTACTGGCAGTAATGAAAAAAGAGCAGGTGGATATGATTCCGGCTGGATTCTGGTTTCATTATAAATCAGATTATACAGTGCAGCAGATGATTGATGAGCATATGAAATTATTCAGAACTACAGATATGGATATTATTAAAATTATGCAGGATTACCCATATCCGATTTCTGGAAAGATAACCTGCGCGGATGACTGGTACCATATCCAGGTAAAAGGAACAGACTCTGAAGAATTTGCAAAAATGGCAGAGATCATAAGAGGAATAAGAAAAGAAGCAGGTAAAGATGTTTTGATCTTCCAGACAATGTTTGGACCTTTTAAAGCTGCATCTATGACTTTTGGTGATGATGTTCTGATGAAATACAGTAAAGAAGCTCCAGAGGCAGTTGCGGCTGGTGTTAAGATTATTGCAGATGCATTGGAAGAGTGGACAAAGGGATATCTGGAGGCAGGAGCAGATGGCATATATTATTCTGCACAGTTTGGTGAAATCGGAAGATTTGAAAAAAATGAATGGGAAGAACTTGTGTGCCCATATGATCTTCAGATTTTAAAAGTAGCAGAGGAAATGCCAGAGAAATATAATATTCTTCATATTTGCGGTGAACCGGAATATCAGTTTGAAACACATGTAGAATGGTTTAAGAATTATCCGGCTGATTTGATTAATTGGTCAGTGAAAGATAATCATTTCAGTCTGGAGCAGGGACGTGAACTTTACAGCAGCGCGATTCTTGGTGGAATGAATAATAAGGGTAATGTATTGAATGGCTCTGAAGATGCAATCCGAGAAGAAGTAAAAGGAATTTTGGACGCGTTTGGAACAAAAGGAATTATGATTGGAGCTGACTGTACGATTCAGGGCGAAAATATCAGCCTTGATCTGATTAAAACAGCAGTGGAAGCGGCACATGCATACAAGAAATAAAAAGTAAAAGGAGAAATATATTATGGGTAAGAAGAGTTTGGCAGCATTACTTTGTGCAACAATGGCAATGACAGCATGTATGTTACCTGCAACAGCAGCAATGGCAGATGAACCATTAAAAATTGAATTCTTTCAGCAGAAGGGAGAAGAAGGACCTCAAAAGGGATATAAGGAGATTATTGATAAGTTCAATAAAGAAAATTCAGATATAGAGATTGAAATGAATACAGTTCCGGATGCAGGAACAGTTCTTACATCCAGAATTTCTTCTGGTGATATTCCGGTGATTTTTTCCGATTTTCCAACACAGACACAGTTTAAACAGAAAGTTGCCAATGGATATGTACAGGATCTTTCTGATCAGGATTTCCTGAAAAACGTCAATGAATCCGCACTGGAAATGACAAAACAGGAAGATGGTGGATATTATGCGCTTCCTTACAGCCGAAACTATATTGGAGTTTACTATAACAAAAAGACCTTTGAAGATAATGGATTAGAAATCCCGACTACATGGGAAGAGTTTACTGCAGTATGTGATAAGTTAAAAGAGGCAGGAATTACTCCTGTTGGAATGCATGGAAAAGATCCGGCACGTGTAGGACATCTGTTCCAGGCAGCAACTGTTGCATGGGCACCGGATGGTGTGGAAACTATCGGAAAAGTTGTTTCCGGAGAGGCAAAAATTGAAGGAGACGAAGAATTTAAAAATGTATTTGAAAAGATGAACACACTTCTTTCCTATGCGAATGAAGATGCACTGGCACTTTCTGATACAACATGTTACGAAAACTTTGTAAATGGTGAATATGCAATGACGATTACAGGTTCTTATGCGAGAGGAACTATCCAGTCTATTAACCCGAATCTGGAAATTGGTGTATTCCCACTTCCAAATGATACTTATGATGATACTAAGTGCTTATCCGGTATTGATGCTGCAATTTGTGTATCTGCACAGGCAAGTGATAAGGAAAAAGATGCAGCATATAGATTCCTTTCTTATCTTGCTGATCCTGAAAATGCACAGATATTCTGCGATAATGACGGTGCACCATCCTGTATCACAGGTGTTACAAGCAATGATGATGGAATCAAACCTATGGTAGATATGATTAATGCCGGAAAAACACATGACTGGATGGCGTCTACAATTGATAACAATGTAACTACTGATCTTTATAATGTAGTGCAGGGATTCTGGGCAAATAAAGATGTAGATGCAGTTATGAAAGACATGGATGCATCAATTGAAATTTCAAGCGCACAGTAAAATATTAAACGGCTCAATGTAGAAAAACCGTATACGTTCAAAAAAAGATTGCTGCGTAAGAATAATGATTCATTGGCAGCAATCTTTTTTTGAACCTGGATTTGATAATAATAAACAAAGCCTTTTAAGAGGAGTGCTATATGAATAATACAAAAAGAAAAAAGTTATCGGGCAGAGTGACGTTTTTTCTGTTTACACTGATACCGGTAGTGCTTTATACATTTTTTTATGTGGTATCTGTAATCAATGGTATTCGATACAGTTTTACAGACTGGGATGGAATGGCTCAGAAAATGAATTTTATCGGGTGGAAGAATTATAAGATATTGCTCAAAAATCCGAACTTTTGGAATGCTATAAAAACAACGGTGATTTACAGTGTATTGCTGGTGATTGGTGTAATTGTAATATCACTGATTTTGTCAATTTCACTGAATTCACTGAAAAAGTTTAAGACATTAGTAAAATCCGTGTATTTTGTTCCGGCAATGATTGGTGGTGTTACAATTGCACTGATCTGGGATCAGATTTATTATCGAGTGATTCCGGTAATCGGGAAAGCACTGGGAATTTCCTGGTTATCTAACAGCGTTCTGATGTCTGGAGATACGGCGTTGCCTGCAGTTGTATTTGTACAGATATGGCAGGCGGTTGCGATGCCAACGGTAATCTTTATAGCCGGTTTGCAGCAGATTCCAGAAGAGCAGTATGAATCTGCCAAAATTGATGGTGCCACAGCTTTTCAGCGTTTCAGGTATGTTACATTTCCTTATTTGCTTCCAACAGTAACAGTAAATCTTATACTTACAATTAAACAGGGATTTACCTCATTTGATTTTCCGTACGCACTTACCGGAGGTGGACCTGTCCGGGCAACAGAAGTAATAGGAATTCTGATATATAATGATGCGTTTAAAAATATGCGATTTTCCATGGCAAATGCAGAAGCATGTATATTATTTGTGATTGTTGCGATATTCTCACTTACGCAGTTGAAACTGACAAGTAAAGGAGGGACGGACTGATGAAGATAAAAGCAGGAAATGACGAAAGAGTATGGCTTTTTTTTAGAAATATTATTTTGATCGGTGGATTACTCCTGATTTTATGCCCTCTTTGGATGGTGCTGATCAACTCATTTAAAACATTGGAGGAGGCCGGAAAAAATTTCTTTGCGCTTCCTTCAAAACTGAATCTGGAAAATTATATTGAGTTGTTTACTAACAGTAATTACTGGATTTTTTTGAAAAATTCATTTAAAATAACAGTAATAACCATCATTTTGATTTTGATTTTTGTTCCGTCTGTTTCTTATTCTATTGCAAGAAACTTTAACCGGAAGTATTACAAAACAATTTATTTTTATATTATGATGGGGTTATTTGTTCCGTCGCAGGTAGTATTGTTGCCTGTAACCAAAATGATGTCAAAGTTAAATATGCTTAATCATGCGGGACTGATTATTCTGTATGTGGCATTTAGCCTGACGCAGGGAGTATTTCTGTTTGTAAATTATATCAGAGGTCTTCCTTACGAAATTGAGGAGTCTGCACAGATTGACGGTTGCAGTGTATTTCAGACATATGTAAAAATAGTACTTCCTCTGGTAAAGCCTATGATTTCTACGTTGCTGATCATGGATACTTTGTGGATCTGGAATGACTTTATGCTCCCTTTACTAATTTTAAACCGTTCACAGGCTATTTGGACACTTCCTCTTTTTCAGTATAATTTTAAGACAGAATATTCTTTTAACTATACAATGGCGTTTACGGCATATTTACTTGCTATGCTGCCTATGTTGATCATTTATTGTATGGGACAGAAATACATAGTCAAAGGACTGACAGCAGGATCTGTAAAAGGTTGATCCTGTAGAAGTAGTATATTGCGGGCGAAAGGAGAATCATGAAAAGTGAAGGTGCTGGTTGTAGAAGATGAATTTTATGCAAGAAAAGCCATGATAAGACAAATCAAAAAATATGATCAGGATGGACTTTTTGAGATATCGGAGGCATCTAATGGAGAGGAAGGCTGGGAATTTTGCGAAAAATATAAACCAGAACTTGTCTTGACAGATATTCGTATGCCTAAAATGGATGGGATACAGCTTCTTCAGGAGATCCGCAATAATGAATTAGAAATAAAAGTAATTATTCTGAGTGCTTACTCTGATTTTGAATATGCTCGCAGTGCAATTGTAAATGGAGCTTCAGATTATTTACTGAAACCAATTGATGATACGGCTCTGACAGAATGTCTGAATAAGTTTGTCACTCAGCATAAAATAGAACGAAAAGAAGCTTTGCTATCCAGAAAAGATATGGCAACACAATATATTTTGAACAGCATTCAGGAATCAAAATATTCCGGTTTTATAGAGAAAAATATGTTTGAAAGAGTGTTTCCGCAATATCAGCTAGGTGTTTTTCTGTTTCTTCATGATAAGCCCAGACAGGAAATCTTTCTTACGGAATTGGAAGAAAGCTGCGGAAGTATCATGCTGACGAAGATTCGGTTTGTAGAATTGAAACCGGATATGTGGATATTGCTTGTAAGACCGGAGGGAGATATGCTGTTTTTCTGGAGACGTATCAGAAAACTGCTGGAGAAAGAGGATTCCCAGGTTAAGATAGGAATCAGTAATGTGTATGGTGCAAATGCTTCTGTTTTGGATGCTTTTAGAGAAGCAGTTACTGCGATAAAGAGCAGAATTTATAAAAGGGAATCTCTGATTTTTGCGAAGGAAATAAAACAGGAAGATTTTTCAGAATATTACCTTGAAAAAGAAATAGAAAGAGAACTGGAACAATATCTAAAGGAAGGGAATGAAAGCAAAACAGGGACAACGCTGGATAAACTTTTTAAAGATATTGAGAAAGTTCTCCCAATTCGAATAGAATGTATGGAACTTCTGTATTCGCAGATTATCCTTATATACCGAAGGACGATTCGAATGGAAAATCATGATAAAGAATTAGATAATCTGTCAGAAAGTTTTCTGAAGTTTGATTCTGTTTTGGAGATTGAAAGCTATCTCAGGAGGATTGCGGAAAATATTTGTCATATGCAGCCGCAGAGACAATCAGATGAGTTGACAAATACGGGAATGGACATTGTGGAGAAGATGAGTGAATATGCAGTCAATAACTATAATATGGACATTACAATCCGGAATCTTGCGGAAAATGTATTTTTCATGAATCAGAGTTATATCAGCCACTTATTTGCTGAGAAGAAAGGAATTAGTTTTTCTGCATTTCTGCGAATGATTCGGATTTGTCATGCTAAGGAATTTCTGGCAGATGCGAGATGGTCCGTAACAGATGTTGCATTGATGTCGGGTTATAACGATACCTCACAATTTATACGTATTTTCCGACAGGAAACAGGAATGACACCAAAGAAATACCGAATATTTCTGAAAAATGGAGGAAGTGAAAATGAATCCAGGGAAAGTTGAATGGAATGAAGAAAATAAGCCACAGCCGGATATGGAATTATTAGAACAATGGATCTCCAGACAGGAATATCAGATGCGAGAAGATATTGCAGCATTGATCAGAATCCCGAGTATTGCTGATCAGCAGGAAGCAATTCCGGGGGCACCATATGGAAAAAAATGCAGGGAAGCACTGGAACAGATGCGAGCATTTGGATTGAGAGAACAGATGGAGACAGAAGATATAGACGGACACTGTCTGACTATTGCTACAGGCAAAGGGAATGTTGAGATTGGAATATGGAATCATCTGGACGTAGTTCCGGAAGGAAAAGGATGGATATATCCGCCCTATACGTGTACAGAAAAGGATGGCTATTTAATTGGGCGTGGAGTACAGGATAATAAAGGTCCTGCAGTTGCTGTTTTATATGCAATGAAATATTGCAGGGAAAAAGAAATTCTGAATAATATTAAAGTAAGGCAGATTCTTGGATGTCAGGAAGAAAGCGGTATGACAGATGTAGAATATTATCTGAAATACAAAAAAGCACCGGAATATTCTTTTGTTGCTGATTGTGGATTTCCCGTATGTTGCGGAGAAAAAGGACATTGTATTGTGTTGATGGAAACTGTTAGTGCAGTAGAGGGGATTCTGGAATTTGACGGAGGGACTGCGCCTAACAGCGTGCCGTCTTTTGCTCATGCGGTTGCGGAGAACAAAATAGGACAAAAGAGCGAAGAAACAGCAGTGGGAATCAGTGGACATGCAGCTTTTCCGGATGGAACTCAAAATGCAATAGGTATACTTTGTGGAAAGTTGAAAATGCAAAATTTTTCTAAACAGACAAAAAGAGCATTAGAATTTGTGGAGAGACTTTCAGAAGGTGGTTATGGGGAAAAAACAGAAATTTGTTGTTCTGATGAATGTTCTGGTAGACTAACATGCAATATAGGTCAGGCATTTCTGCACGAAGGACATTTGAGAATAGTGATTGACATCCGTTATCCAGTTACTAAAAAAACAGAAGATTTTCTTCCGAAGCTGCAAACAGAAGCTGCTAAATCAGGAATTCGCATCATTGGTATTGAAGACAGCAGACCATATTATATGAATCCGGAACAGCCTTTCATACAGACTCTGATGGAAGCATGGAGGGAGGTTACAGGTCTTGAAGGCAGACCATTTGTTATGGGAGGAGGAACTTATGCGAGGAAAATTCCCAATGCAGTGGCATTTGGCCCTGGACAGGAGCGAAATCTAGACAGGCTCGGACTTCCAAAAGGACATGGAAACTGTCATTGTGCGGATGAAGCGGAATTGTTTGAAAATCTGAAGAATGCAGTGAAAATATATGTTTTTGCACTTAAAAAACTGGACAAAAGAATAAAAGAAATACGTTAACTAAAGAGAAATACATAAATTAAGTATAATACAGGAGGATACAAAATGAAAATGTTTCAGATTAGTGATAAAATAGACAATGTATCAAGAATTGGAATTGGATGCATGAGAATTACAGGTTTATCTGATGAAAAAGCGGTAAGAAGTCTGATTGAAGGAGCACTGGAGTGTGGAATTAATTTTTTTGATCATGCAGATATTTATGCAGGCGGAGAAGCCGAAACACTATTTGGAAATGCGCTGACACCTCAGTTGCGTGAAAAGATGGTGATTCAGACAAAATGTGCCATACGTCCGGGTATCTGTTATGATTTTTCAAAAGAATATATTCTGAATTCTGTAGATGGAAGTCTGAAACGTTTAAAAACAGATTATGTAGATATATTACTTCTTCATCGTCCGGATGCGTTGATGGAGCCGGAAGAGGTAGCAGAAGCATTTGAAATTCTGGAAAAAAGCGGAAAAGTAAAAGCATTTGGTGTAAGCAATCACAATCCAATGCAGATTGAATTACTAAATCAATACTGTGGTGGAAAAATCTGTATTGATCAGATACAGTTTTCAGCGGCTCACTGTCCAACGATTGATGCAGGACTAAATGTAAACATCCATAATGATGCAGGATGTGATCGTGATGGTGGTATTATCGAGTATGCAAGACTGAAGAAAATGACATTGCAGGCATGGTCTCCGTTCCAGTATGGAATGTTTGAGGGAATATTTATTGGAAACGAGAAATTTCCGGAACTGAATAAAGTGTTAGATCGTCTGGCAGAGAAATATGGGGTAACACAGAATGCAATCGCAGTTGCATGGATTATGCGTCATCCCGCAGGAATCCAGACAATTGTAGGAAGTACAAATCTGAAAAGAATTCAGGATATAAGTAAAGCATCCGATATTGTTCTGAGCCGTGAAGAATGGTATGAAATTTATCTTGCAGCAGGAAAAATGCTGCCGTAAGAAAAAACATATCATCTGAATCAGATGGTAAAGAACTTTGCTTGACAGTTAGGAGAAGAGAGCGCGCATTTATGGAAAAAAAAGTGTATGAGAGTTATCTGGAGATTCTCAGAGAAGAACTTGTTCCTGCTCTGGGATGTACGGAACCTATTGCAATTGCATATGCAACTGCAACAGCAGCTTCTGTACTGGAAAAAGTGATAAAAACAGATGATGATGGAAATAAAAAATATGAAGGACATTTAAATCTTTATTGCAGTGGAAATATAATAAAAAATGTAAAAAGTGTTACAGTACCAAATTCAGGAGGAATGAGAGGTATTGAAGCTGCTGCAGTTCTTGGAATGGTTGGTGGTCAGGCAGAACGGAAACTGGAAGTACTGGAGGGAATTACAGAAGCTGAACGCATTCAGACAGCAAAACTTCTGGAAGCACAATTCTGCACATGTTATCTTGAAGAAGGAGTAGAGAATCTTTATATCCGTGCAGAACTTACGCAAAATGGACATAGAGCAGTTGTAGTTATAGAAAATAAACATACGAATATTGTCCTGATCAAAAAAGACGATGAGGTACTGTTGGAAAAGAAGGGCTTTCAGCAGAAAAAAACAGAGAAAAACCAGGATAAAAGAGATTTGCTGAATGTAGCAGATATTCTGGAGTTTGCAAAAATTGTGAATATAAAAGAGATAGAGGAAGTCATAGGACGCCAGATTGCCATGAATACAGCAATTTCCGAAGAAGGTCTGCGTAATCATTACGGAGCAGAAGTAGGACGTACCTTGCTTCGCGCATATGGTGATGATGTCAAAGTACGTGCCAGAGCAAAAGCGGCAGCTGGATCTGATGCAAGAATGAATGGATGCTCTATGCCGGTAGTTATTAATTCCGGGAGCGGAAATCAGGGAATGACCTGTTCTTTGCCAGTCATCGAATATGCCAGAGAACTTAAAGTTCCTAAAGAGAAAATGTATCGGGCACTGGTTGTAAGCAACTTAGTAGCGATTCATCAGAAAACTTATATTGGAAGTCTGTCAGCTTACTGTGGAGCGGTAAGTGCCGCATGTGGAGCAGGAGCTGCCATATCCTGGTTAAACGGGGGTGATTACAATGCAATATCTAAAACAATCACAAATGCTCTTGCAAATACAAGTGGCATTGTATGTGATGGAGCTAAGTCTTCATGTGCTGCCAAAATCGCTTCAGCAGTAGATGCAGCAATTATGGCATACGCTCTGGAGGATGCAGATCATTGTTTTCAGGCAGGAGAAGGATTGGTACGTGATAATGTTGAGGATACAATTCGAAATATGGGATACGTAGGAAGAGTTGGAATGAAAGATACAGATGTTACAATCCTGAATTTGATGATCAATCAGAAAAAAGTATAAAGAATAAAAGCAAAGAACCTGTCAGGTTTTTGGCAGGTTCTTTGTCATGGAAATTTTCATCATAAAATTTTAAGGAGTATTTTGAGTAAATATTTATTGCCATATATCTCATGGGATAACAATCATCTGTTGCCGAAGATGAGTGATATCAGACAACTATGGGCAAGAATAACATCTGATATCACATCATTCATCAACAGATCACAGACTGCTGTGAATGATATCCAGCACCTGTTTTAATTCATGCACACCGACCTGTCCCGGAGCAGAAGCTTTGGAAGCAGCACCGAAGGTGAGAGCGGAGCCGAATGTCTCACCTGTCAGGCGGCTTACAACGCCTGTTCCTGCCATGGACATGGTAATGATCGGGCGGTCTGCATATTTCTCAGACATTTCCAGAGTAGCAGAGAGGAGTGTAAGAACATCCTGTTTGCAGGTCGGCATAACAGCCATTTTCGGAATATCAGCACCGAAATCCTGCATCATACGAAGACGTCTGATAATCTCCTCCTTCTCCGGAGTCTTAAAGAAATCATGGTTGGAAGCAATTACCTTTACACCTGCCTCATGAGCAGCATTGATGATTGTCTTAACAACTTCATCACCTGTAAATGCTTCTACATCAATTAAATCTACATAACCGCTCTGAGCAGCTACAATATTTAAAGCAGCATAGTCATTTACAGAAATTTCTTTCTCACCGCCTTCTTTGGAAGTACGGAATGTAAGGAGAACAGGAATGTCTTTTAAAACTTCCTGAAGCTCTTTTGCGGTTTCTAATACTTTCTCAGTAGCAAAGACATCATCAAACCAGTCTACACGCCACTCAACTACATCAACAGGAAGAGTAGTGATCTTTTTGGCTTCTTCGAGAATGTCTGTTTTTGTTTTTCCTACGATGGGAACGCAGATCTTAGGTCTGCCCTCGCCGATCACAGTGTTTTTTACCTGAACTGTGTTCATCTGTTTATCCTCATATTTTCTGTTGTATTATAGTAGTTCCGGATTATTATGGAACTGTTATAAGAATAACCGTAACATAACCGCATGATCAACAGCTTTTTGAAGCAAACTGCAGAATATGTACATTCTGCGCGGAGTAATATATCAGTACATCTCCTGCAGTACGCCGAAAAGCGGTATATATCAAATATTATGTGCGGAAAGATCAGTGAAATGATCTGTTCTGCATCACAATATGAGATATCCATACTGAAGATACCATCAGGTATCAGTCATCATAGGAGATGTGAAGAATCTCTTTCATATGTTCGATAGGCATTGGTTCGCCTGTCCATAACTCAAATGCAGCGGAACCCTGGAATAACATCATTCCCAGACCATTCATTGTCTTGCATCCAACTTCCTTGGCCATGGAACGCATCTTTGTTTCCAGCGGAGAGTAAGGAACATCAATAACGATCAGCTCAGGACGGAAGTAAGACTTGTCCGGAACAACGGACTGGCCTTCCAGTGGTTTCATTCCCACACCTGTAGCATTGACAAAGATAAAACTGTCATCCATCTCAGCTTTCAGTTTATCAAGATCTGCCAGATCATAAAGAACTGCATGGCAGGATGTCTTTGTGTTGATCTTCTCTACTGTGGATACTGCACGATCCCAGAATTCATCCTTGCGGTTAAAGATTGTGATCTCGGCAACGCCGTCCAAAGCAGTCTGGATCTCGATAGCAGTGGCAGCACCGCCTGCACCGACGATAGTCATTTTCTTTCCGATCACATCAATATCATTATCTTTCAGGGCAGACATAAATCCGATACCGTCAGTGATATGACCTGTAAGATGACCGTTGTCATTTACGATCGTGTTAACTGCACCGCATAATTCTGCTGCAGGAGAAAGCTTATCCAGGTATTTTCCAACCAGAGTTTTGTTTGGCATGGAAACATTGGATCCTCTCATTTTCAGAGTACGGATTGCTTTTACTGCATCCTCAATTTCATCTGCGCCAACTTCGAAAGCAAGGTAAGCGTAGTCATACCCGAGTTTTGCAAAAGCCTCATTCTGCATTGCAGGAGAGCTGGAGTGACGGATCGGGTAAGCCATCAGACCGATTAATTCAGTATGTCCGGTAATTCTTTCAGCCATTATAATATCCCCTTTCGTATTTTGTTGTAAAGGTTTTTATTAAAGGTATCCCATCTGAGTCAGTGTATTAAGGATATTTCTTCCTTCCAGAGTTCCGTCGATGATCCTTCTTGCACGTTTGCTGTCTCCGATGTTCAGGATCTCAATATCATCAGAAACAAAAGCATCGGAAAGCTCTGCGAAAAGCTGTCCCTGAGCTCTCATACCAAGACATACGAATCCGTAGTCAAATGGAAGCTCACGTTCACCTTCTGCATCTTTTACAAGGAAAGAGCTGTCTTTTACTTCCTGAAGAGCTGTCTTTGTAAGCTGGGCCACATGATGTTTCTTCATCTGGTCCTTCGTGTCATTCTTTGTAACAGGATCCAGGTCACGTCCGATCTGATCCATCATCTCCACAATAGAGATTTCAGCATTTCTTGCTGCAAAGAATTCCACAACATCAAGACCAACAGCACCGCCGCCCACAACAACAACCTTCTTGCCTGTCATATCTTCCGGATAGTCATTGATGTGATTGATCATTCCCAGGATAGAAGCAACCTTGCTGCCTTCTTTGTCAATGCGGTCGTGAAGTCCCCTGATCGGAGGAAGCAGTGGTGCGGAACCTGTGGAGCTTACGATCAGGTTCGGATGGAACTTGCGGATATTTTCCGGTGTTCCTTCTGTGTTTGTGAAGATATAAAGATTCTCAAGCTGCTCTGCTCTGTGAATCAGATAGTTCGGGAAATCAGCCAGACGCTTCTTTGCAGGAATCTTAGAGATCACAGAAGCAAGACCGCCAAGAGTCTCACCTTTTTCCAGGAGGAAGGTATTACAGCCTACTTCTGCGGCTGTACAGGCAGCTTCCAGTCCGGCAGTACCGCCTCCGATTACTACAACATTACAGTTTTTGTTCACTTTCTGATTCTTATAAACATCACCTTCCAGAACAGCCGGGTTTACAGTACAGCGGATCGGACGGTTAAAGCCGATTCTGTTTCCTGCACATCCGATGTTACAGGAGATACATTTGCGAAGGTCACATTCTCTGCCTGTAGCTACTTTGTTCACCCATGCAGGTTCTGCGATAAGACCACGTCCCATACCGATCAGGTCTGCATCGCCGTCAGCGAGGATCTGCTCAGCAACCTTCGGGTTACGGATATTTCCCATGGAGATACATGGCTTGCCGAATTTCTCTCTGACAGCTTTAGGCATATAGGAACGCCATCCGTCTTTCATGTAGTTGGCATCGATCTGATACTGGATAGAACCGTTTAAACCGCAGGAAACATCGAAGATATCAACTTCATCCTGAACATATTCCAGATATTCAAGAGTATCCTCAAGAGTGTTGCCGCCTTCCATCAGCTCATCTGCGCTGAGACGGAGCATGATCGGGAAGGAAGGTCCGACCTGTTTTCTTACTTCTTCAATGACCATACGGCAGAAACGTGTTCTGTTTTCCACAGATCCGCCGAACTCATCTGTACGTTTGTTTGTAAGAGGAGAGAGGAACTGGCTGATCAGATAGGAATGTCCCGCATGGATCTCTACTGCGTCAAAACCTGCAGCCTGGGCTCTTTTTGCAGCCTCGCCGTATTTCTTTACAATGTGATGGATTTCTTCCACTGATAACGGACGCGGGATCTCTCCGCCTTCTTTGGACGGAACATCAGATGCGGAAACCGGCTGCATATTTGTACGTGCGGAAACAGCGGAAGCACCTGCGTGGTTGATCTGGATCGCAATACAGGTACCATATTTGTGGATCTCTTCACAGAATTTGTACAGACGCGGCAGATAGTTGTCGTGGTCAATACGAAGCTGAGTAGTTCCGTTGGAACCCTGCGGAGAATCTACGCTTGCATTCTCTACGATGATCAGACCTGTGCCGCCTTTGGCACGCTCTTTATAATAATTAATGTGAAGAAAACTCATTTCGCCGTTCTGTTCCCCGTAATTGGTTCCCATAGGCATCATAACGATACGGTTTTTGATAGTCATATTTTTTACTGTGAGTGGTGTGAAAATATGCTGGTAATTGCTTTTCATTACGTCTTTCCTCCTGAAATTTTCTGTTGTATCTATAGCTGTTCAGTGCTTTAGCTGTGGCCTGAATTTCTTTGATGTGTTAATTATATAATGGGATAATCCGTAAATCTAATTGATAATTCGTGCTATATAATAAAAAACATCTATGGTTTTCCGTGCACTGTCCGCGTACTGAATGAAAGCATTCGCAACTGCATCCACAGCATGGGAAAATCCTGCTGAACCTGTATGACTATAGCATTTTTTCACCGAGCTGCGCTGAGACTTTTATACTTGTGCAGTCGGATTCTCAGACAAGTGAGTGGTATAGTCACCTCAAACACGCTCTGGTGTGCCGACAAGTTGATTCTTGAAACAATCTTGCAGGATAGAAATAAGAAATTCAGACGCAGGATTGTTCGAGAAATCAACTTGTCGACACACTGGTTTGCGGGAGAGGGTGAAATACAGGACAATACAAAATAACCGTAATACCCTCTATTAAAATAGGAAGAAATGCTCAAAAAAACAAAATTTGGAGAAACCTGACAAATTTTTCTGCTATATTTTTAACGAAAATGACAAATAAATGTTGAAATTTTCTGCTGAAAAAGGTAAAATTAAAATTGGCTAAATTTTTGGGTTAACTTTTAAATATTCTCATAAAGATGGAGGGCAAACAAGAATGAGTAATGCAACACAAAGCTTAGCAGGCACAAGAATTACTTCTTTGCTTGACGCAAACAGTTTTGTCGAAATCGGACAGGGTGTAACAGCCAGATCCACAGATTTCAACATGACTGCAAACAAGGCACCATCTGACGGTGTTATCACCGGATATGGTGTGATCGATGACAAACTGGTTTATGTATACAGCCAGGATGCATCTGTATTAAACGGTACTGTTGGTGAAATGCATGCAAAGAAGATCACAAGACTTTATGATCTTGCCATGAAAACAGGCGCTCCGGTTATCGGACTTGTTGACTGTGCAGGTATCCGTCTTCAGGAAGCAACAGACGCACTGGAAGCTTTCGGACAGATCTATCTGAAACAGACATTGGCATCCGGTGTGATCCCGCAGATCACAGCAATCTTCGGAACATGCGGCGGTGGTATGGCAGTTATCCCGTCCCTGACAGATTTCACATTCATGGAATCCAAAAAAGGAAAAATGTTCGTCAACACACCAAACGCACTGGAAGGAAACAACACAGACAAATGCGACACAGCAGCAGCTGATTTCCAGAGCAAAGAGACAGGTGTGATCGATGGCGTTGGTACAGAGGATGAGATTCTTGGCCAGATCCGTTCCTTAGTATCACTTCTTCCTTCTAATAATGAAGACACAGACAATTACACAGAGTGTACAGACGATCTTAACCGCGTATGCGCAGATCTTGCAAACTGTGCAGGTGACACAGCAATCGCACTTTCCCAGATCGCTGACAACGGTGAATTCTTCGAGACAAAAGCAGACTATGCAAAAGACATGGTTACAGGCTTTATCCGTTTAAACGGCGCTACAGTAGGTGCTGTTGCAAACAGAAGCGAAGTATATGACGCAGAAGGCAAGAAAACAGAAACATTTGACGGAAGCATCTCTGCAAGAGGCGCAAGAAAAGCAGCAGATTTCGTGAAATTCTGCGACGCTTTTGATATTCCGGTACTTACACTTACAAACGCAACAGGCTTCATGGCAACCTTATGCAGCGAGAAGATGATGGCGAAATCCGTAGGTGAACTGGTAGCTGCATTCGCAGATGCAACTGTTCCGAAGGTAAATGTGATCATCGGCAAAGCTTACGGTACAGCTTACGTGGCAATGAACAGCAAATCTATCGGTGCAGACCTTGTATATGCATGGGATAACGCAGAGATCGGTATGATGGATGCTTCCCTGGCAGCCAAGATCATGTACGCAGATGCAGATGCTGCTGAACTGAATGAAAAAGCTGCTCAGTACAGAGAGCTTCAGAATGGTGTTGCTTCCGCAGCAGCAAGAGGCTATGTTGACACTGTGATCAGCCCGGCTGACACAAGAAAATATGTAATCGGTGCATTTGAGATGCTGTTCACAAAGAGAGAAGATCGTCCGTCTAAGAAACATGGAACGGTCTAAGCGGGGTGACGCATATGAAAATGATCAAAAAAATAACTTCTGTATTCATGACATTTCTCGTAATGGCTGCGCTGGTGATTGGCAGCACCTCTGTGGTATTTGCCGCAGATAAGGTTGATGATACTGTTAAGTCCACACTGGTAACTACAGCAGAAGGACTGACAGATGCCATTGTCCAGCTTAAAGATGAAGAAATCGAGAATTACATGAGTTCAGGAGATGACTTTACAACAAGTGCCATGCAGTCCTGGCAGACATCCAAGGATGAACTTGGCGCAAAGAAGGAAAGCAATGGTGAAACCACTGTAACTTTCAAAGATGATCAGTACACAGTTACTGTTCCTCTTAAATTTGAGAAAGCAGATGCAAACTTTGTATATGTCTTTGACTCACAGGGAACACCGACTTCCATGTCTGTAGATGTACAGTATGGTATGGGCAAGACTCTTCAGAGAGCAGGCCTTAATACTTTGATGGGTATTGGAACTGTATTCGTAATGCTGATTTTATTAAGCCTTCTGATTTCTCTGTTCAGATTTATTCCGAATCCGGAAGCAAAGAAAGCAGCAGAAGCAAAAGCAGCCAAAGCTGCAAAAGAGGCAGAGGCAGCAGCCATCGCACAGACAGCACCTGCACAGGCAGAAGAGAACCTTGCAGATGACGGAGAGCTGGTAGCTGTTATCGCAGCAGCCATCGCAGCAGCAGAAGGAACTACAACAGACGGCTTCGTAGTTCGTTCCATCCGTAAAGTAAAAAGAAATAGAAGATAATTGTCATTTATTTAGGAGGATTTTAAAATGAAAAGCTATACAATTACAGTAAATGGTACAGCATATGAAGTAACTGTTGAAGAAACAGGAAGCGTATCCGCTCCTGCAGCAGCTCCAAAAGCAGCACCTAAGGCTGCACCTGCAGCAGCTCCGAAAGCAGCAGCTCCTGCAGCAGGCGCCGGCGCAGTAAAAGTAACTGCTTCCGTACCTGGCAAAGTTGTCAAAGTAGCAGCAAGCGTTGGACAGGCAGTAAAAGCCGGAGACAGCGTAGTTATTCTTGAATCCATGAAAATGGAAATCCCTGTAGTAGCTCCTCAGGATGGTACTATCGCAAGCATTGATGTTGCAGAAGGTGCCTCTGTAGAAAACGGAGATACTTTAGCAACAATGAACTAAGACGGGAGGTAGTCAAATGTCTTATGTAACAGAAACATTGTCCAACCTGATTCATCAGACAGCATTCTTCAGTTTGACATGGGGCAATTACCTGATGATCGCAGTAGCCTGCGTATTCCTTTACCTTGCTATCAAGAAGGGATTCGAGCCGCTTCTGCTTGTTCCTATCGCATTCGGTATGCTGCTTGTAAATATCTATCCGGACATTATGGCAAACCCGGAAGATATGTCTAATGGTGTAGGTGGACTTCTTCATTATTTCTACATCCTTGATGAGTGGAGTATCTTACCATCCCTGATCTTCATGGGTGTAGGTGCCATGACAGACTTCGGTCCGCTGATTGCAAACCCGATCAGCTTCCTGATGGGTGCTGCAGCACAGCTTGGTATCTATGCAGCTTACTTCCTTGCAATCTTCCTTGGATTCAACGGAAAAGCAGCGGCAGCTATCTCCATCATCGGTGGTGCTGATGGCCCGACTTCCATTTTCCTTGCAGGTAAACTTGGACAGTCTGCACTGATGGGACCGATCGCAGTGGCAGCATATTCCTATATGTCACTGGTTCCGATCATCCAGCCGCCTATCATGAAACTCTGCACAACAGAGAAAGAACGTAAGATCAAAATGGATCAGCTTCGCCCGGTTTCCAAACTGGAGAAGATCCTGTTCCCGATCGTTATCACAATCGTTGTCTGCCTGATTTTGCCTACAACAGCTCCGCTGGTTGGTATGCTCATGCTTGGTAACCTGTTCAGAGAGTGCGGTGTTGTAAAACAGCTGACAGAAACAGCTTCCAATGCCCTGATGTATATCGTAGTTATCCTTCTGGGTACATCCGTAGGTGCTTCCACAAGTGCAGAAGCATTCTTAAACGCAGATACTCTGAAGATCGTAGTTTTAGGTCTTGTTGCATTCGCAATCGGTACATTCGGCGGATGTATGCTTGGTAAACTGCTCTGCAAACTGACTCATGGAAAGATCAACCCGCTGATCGGTTCCGCAGGTGTATCCGCAGTACCTATGGCAGCCCGTGTATCCCAGAAAGTGGGTGCAGAGGCAGATCCTACAAACTTCCTTCTGATGCACGCAATGGGCCCGAACGTTGCCGGTGTTATCGGTACAGCCGTAGCAGCCGGAACATTCATGGCTATTTTCGGTGTATAATTGAATGAAATGAGTTCCCTGCTTTTATTGCGGATGCAATAAGCAGTGGAACAGCTATTCGATATAGAGCCACAGGGTATGACAACTGTCTGAACCCTGAAGTAATATTGGCTGAGTTATTGAGAACAAAATGATCAGTAACGAACAAACTATAAAGGAGATTTAATAATGGCAGAATTAGAGAAAAAACCTGTTAAAATTGTGGAAACCATTCTCCGTGATGCTCATCAGTCCCAGATCGCAACACGTATGACCACAGAACAGATGCTTCCGATCGTAGATAAACTTGATAAAGTCGGCTATCACGCAGTAGAGTGCTGGGGTGGTGCAACATTCGATGCATCCCTTCGTTTCCTTCATGAAGATCCATGGGAAAGACTTCGTAAATTACGTGACGGCTTCAAAAACACAAAACTTCAGATGCTTTTCCGTGGACAGAACATCCTTGGATACCGTCCATATGCAGATGACGTTGTAGAATACTTCGTACAGAAATCTGCTGCAAACGGAATCGACATCATCCGTATTTTTGACTGCCTCAATGACCTTCGTAACCTGCAGACAGCAGTAAGCGCTGCAAACAAAGAGAAGGCTCATGCACAGGTAGCTCTTTCCTACACATTAGGAGATGCTTACACACTGGAATACTGGACAGACATTGCAAAACGTATTGAAGATATGGGCGCTGATTCCATCTGTATCAAAGATATGGCAGGTCTTCTCCTTCCAAACAAAGCTACAGAGCTTGTAACAGCATTAAAAGAAACAGTTAAGATCCCGATCGACCTTCATACACATTACACCTCAGGTGTAGCTTCCATGACTTACTTAAAAGCAGTAGAAGCAGGTGTGGATATCATTGATACAGCAATGTCTCCATTTGCACTGGGAACATCCCAGCCTGCAACAGAGGTTATGGTTGAGACATTCAAGGATACACCATACGACACAGGATTTGATCAGAAGCTTCTCTCCGAGATCGCTGACTACTTCCGTCCGATCCGTGACGAAGCTCTTGACAGCGGACTGCTCAATCCGAAGAACCTTGGTGTTAACATCAAGACTTTACTGTACCAGGTACCGGGCGGTATGCTCTCCAACCTGACTTCCCAGTTAAAAGAACAGCACGCAGAAGACAAATTCTACGATGTTCTCGAGGAAGTTCCGCGTGTACGTAAAGACCTTGGTGAACCGCCACTTGTTACTCCGTCTTCACAGATCGTTGGTACACAGGCTGTATTCAACGTACTTATGGGCGAGAGATACAAAATGGTTACAAAAGAAACAAAAGATATCCTGTTAGGAAAATACGGCGCAACTGTAAAACCGTTTAATCCGGAAGTACAGAAGAAGTGCATCGGCGATGAGAAACCGATCACATGCCGTCCTGCAGACCTTCTTGACAACGAGCTTGAGAAACTTGAGAGCGAAATGGCTCAGTATAAGGAACAGGATGAAGACGTATTAACATACGCACTGTTCCCACAGGTAGCTATGGACTTCTTCAAATACCGTCAGGCTCAGAAAACAAAAGTTGACGAGAAAGCAGCTGACAAAAAGAACGGAGCATATCCTGTATAATTGATCAGTAATTAAATATGTCCAAACGAAAAAAGGAGCTTGCGTAAGCAGGCTCCTTTGCGTTATTATGAAAGAATATGATACCCGGGAATATAATGTGCCAATGGGTATATGCTGCCAGTGGTACATATCTATATTGATCTTAGTGAAGCGGAAACGTGGAACTATGATGAAATAGACAATCTGCAGGGTAAAATAAATACAGGAGAATATTCCATGAGCAAAGTTATAATAATCGGCGGCGGAGCCGCCGGAATGATGGCAGGGGTTTTTGCAGCCCGTAATCATCATGAAGTTCATATATTAGAGAAGAACGAGAAACTGGGAAAGAAAGTCTTCATCACAGGAAAAGGCAGATGCAATGTGACAAATGCCTGCGACACAGAAGAACTCTTTCCTGCAATGATGAGCAATCCCAAGTTCCTCTACAGCAGTTTCTATTCATTTACCCCTCAGGATGTAATGGAGTTCTTTGAGAAAGCAGGTGTCCCTCTGAAGGTAGAGCGTGGAAACAGAGTATTCCCACAGTCTGACCATTCTTCAGACATCATCCGCGCTCTGGAGCGTGAGCTGAAGAAAGCAGGAGCAAAGATTCATCTTCACACTGCTGTGCAGGAAATCGTAAAGAAACCTGTAACAGATTCGGCAAATACCCTGGAATCAGAAGCTACATTAACAGAATCAGGATCTGGTGCAGGAAAAGGCAGAAAAGGAAAAAAATCACCTGACATACCGCAGGAGAAGATCACAGGAGTCATCCTTACAGATGGAACCTTCATGGAAGGAGATGCAGTCATCGTGGCAACCGGTGGATTCTCTTATCAGAGTACAGGCTCCACAGGTGACGGATACCGCTTCGCAAGAGAACTGGGACTGAAAGTCACGGACATTGCTCCCTCCCTTGTGCCATTAAAGACAAAAGAAGACTATATCCCTAAGCTTCAGGGACTTTCCCTTAAGAATACAGGACTTACCATAAAGAATGGAAAGAAAGTACTTTACGAGGATTTCGGAGAGATGATGTTCACCCATTTCGGAGTCACAGGTCCAATGATCCTCTCCGCCAGTGCCCACATCGGTGCAAAACTGGCAAAAGCACCAAACGGCGAACTGTCCGCATATCTGGATCTGAAGCCTGCACTCACCAGAGAACAGCTGGATGCCAGGATCCTGCGTGAATTTGAAGCAGGACCAAACAAACAGTTCAAGAACGTGATTGGCGTACTTTTCCCGTCATCTCTGACTCCGGTAATGCTGGAACTGGGTGGAATCCCCGCAGAGAAGAAAATCCACGATATCTCCAGAGAAGAACGCCAGCACTTCATTGACCTTATCAAAGCTTTCCCCTTCACAATCACAGGAATGGGTGAGTTCAAAGAAGCCATCATCACCAGAGGCGGCGTTTCTGTCAAAGAGATCAACCCCGGAACAATGGAATCAAAGAAAATCTCAGGTCTTTACTTCGCAGGCGAGGTACTGGATCTGGATGCAGTGACAGGTGGATATAATTTACAGATTGCCTGGTCTACCGCATATCTGGCAGCGCAAGCTATACAGTAAGCTGAAACAAGCAGATGATGAGTACCAGTACCTTGTAGGTGGATTATATCTATGATATGATTCAGCTATACGTTATTTAGCGATTCATAAACATCAATCAATAATAAAACAGAGAAAATCTGTTTGAATAATAGAAACAGGAGGAACCACGAAAATGGGATGTAACATAGCCATCGACGGACCTGCAGGAGCAGGAAAGAGCACCATCGCAAAGAAAGTAGCGAAAGAATTATCATTTATCTATGTAGATACAGGAGCCATGTACAGGGCAATGGCTTTATATCTTTTGAACCATGGCGTAAACGGAGAAAATCAGGAAGAGATCGAAGCTGTATGTTCCGGCGCTGACATCTCCATCGAATACAAAAACGGAGAACAGATTGTCATCCTCAACGGAGAGAACGTAAATGCTATGATCCGCACCGAACAGGTAGGAAACATGGCATCCAAAAGCTCCGCAAACCCGAAAGTCAGAGCCCATCTTCTGAAACTTCAGAGAACTCTGGCAGAGAAAAACGACGTAGTCATGGACGGCAGAGATATCGGCACAACCATCCTTCCAAACGCAGAAGTAAAAATCTACCTCACAGCAAGCGCAGACACCAGAGCAAAAAGAAGAGCACTGGAATATGAACAGAAGGGAGAAGCCTTTGACCTGGACCAGATCCGAAAAGACATCATCGAACGTGACGAACGCGACATGAATCGGGAAGTTTCTCCTCTGAAACAGGCAGAGGACGCAGTGCTTGTAGATTCTTCGGAAATGGGAATTGATGATGTTGTAAATGCAATTCTTAATGTATATAAGGAAAAAGTGCAGAAATAATTTAAGAAGGATTATTTTATGAAAGTAAAAGTAGCAGAAACAGCAGGCTTCTGCTTCGGCGTCAAACGTGCAGTGAACAAAGTCTACGAACTCATAGACACAGAACAGAAACCTATTTTCACTCTGGGCCCGATCATCCACAACGAAGGCGTAGTAGCGGATCTGGAAGCTCGTGGCGTCCATGTTATCGCAGAAGCAGACCTGGATTCCCCGGATGACACCCTGCAAAACGGAACAGTAGTCATCCGTTCCCACGGTGTAGGCAAATCTATCTATGATAAACTGAAAGAAAAAAACATCTCTTACGTAGATGTCACCTGTCCCTTCGTCCTGAAGATCCACCGCATCGTGGAAAAAGAGAGCCTGGCCGGAAATCATGTGATTATTATCGGTGACAAAGATCATCCAGAGGTTCAGGGAATCTGCGGATGGTGCCAGGGACCTTACACAGTGATCAAAAACCAGGAAGAGGCCGAAGCATTCCTCCTTCCGGAAGGAAAAAAAATAAGCATCGTGTCCCAGACGACATTTAATTACAACAAATTTAAAGATTTAGTTGAAATTCTTTGCAAAAAGAGGTATGATAATAATGTTTTAAATATTCTCAATATTTTAAACACTATTTGTAATGCTACCGAAGAACGGCAGAGAGAAGCAAAAAACATAGCCGGAGAGGTAGACACTATGCTGGTCGTAGGTGGCCGGCACAGCTCCAATACTCAAAAGCTGTTTGAAATATGTAAAAAGGAATGTGGAAATACTTACTATATACAAACACCTGTAGACTTGGATTCTGAAATGTTCCAATGCAGTAGTTATGTAGGTATTACAGCAGGGGCTTCCACCCCAAACAAAATTATTGAGGAGGTTCAAGAACATGTCAGAATTAAGTTTTGAACAAATGCTGGAAGATTCCGTAAAGACTATCAGAAATGGAGAGATTGTACAGGGTACTGTCATCGATGTTAAAGAAGATGAGATTATTCTGAATATCGGTTATAAAGCAGACGGTATTATCACAAAGAACGAATACTCTAACGATGCAAGCCTTGTACTCACAGATGCTGTTCACGTTGGAGACACAATGGAAGCAAAAGTTCTCAAAGTAAACGATGGAGAAGGTCAGGTAACTCTTACTTACAAGAGACTGGCAGCAGAGAAAGGCAACAAACGTCTTGAAGAAGCATTTGAGAATCAGGAAGTATTAAAAGCTCCTGTAACTCAGGTACTTGACGGCGGACTTTGTGTAAACGTAGACGAAGCAAGAGTATTCATTCCTGCAAGCCTCGTTTCCGACACATACGAGAAAGACCTTTCCAAATATGCAGATCAGGAGATCGAATTCGTTATCACAGAATTCAACCCGAGAAGACGCCGCATCATCGGTAACCGTAAGCAGCTTCTTCTTGCTGAGAAAGCAGAGAAACAGAAAGAATTAATGGAGAGAATCCATGTTGGCGATACAGTTGAAGGAACAGTTAAGAACGTTACAGATTTCGGTGCATTCATCGATCTGGGCGGAGCAGACGGACTTCTTCACATTTCCGAAATGTCTTGGGGCAGAGTAGAGAATCCGAAGAAAGTATTCACTGTTGGCGATAAAGTCAAAGTTCTTATCAAAGAGATCAACGGAGAGAAGATCGCACTTTCCCTTAAATTCCCGGAGGCAAATCCATGGCTCACAGCAGCTGAGGACTTCGCTGTAGGAAACGTAGTTAAAGGTAAAGTTGCACGTATGACAGACTTCGGTGCATTCGTAGAGCTTGCACCTGGAGTAGATGCACTCCTTCACGTATCCCAGATTTCCAGAGAGCACGTTGCCAAACCAGCAGACGTACTGTCAATCGGACAGGAGATCGAAGCTAAGGTTGTTGACTTCAACGGAGAAGACAAGAAGATCAGCCTGAGCATGAAAGCTCTTGAGGCACCGGCTGAGGAAGCTACAGAAGAATAATTAAGAGAATACTCATAAATATTCAGCAACCGGCTTTGTATGAGGATGATCATACAGAGCCGGTTGCTTGTTTTTTCAGATTACGAATGTGGTCAGCAGTTACAGGAGCATCAGAAATGCTGCAGACAGTCAGGAAGGTTATTAGCAGTTAAATATAAATTATAAAATTATATAAGCGCATGTTGAATTTTATTAGATATTAGAGTGGAATATTATTGAAAGGAGTTGATTCTTTGAGTAAATATTATTCTAGACATGAATTTTCAAAAATTATAGGCGTATCTGCCCAGACATTACGAAATTGGGATGCCAA